>NZ_FPBW01000055.1:0-16890 GCF_900116795.1 Methylobacterium sp. UNCCL125
GTAATTACCCACGGGGTGGATCGGTCGGCGGCGGAACGCCCGCGGCTGCGCCGCTTGCCGGGACGAGCTTGCCTCTTGCGCGGGTCGGATTTCGCTGATTCCCTGGCGGGATGGGCCGCAGCGAACTGGAACGGCTGAGCCGCGAGGAGCTGATCGAGCTGGTGCTGCGGCTGCAGCGGCCAGAGAAGACCTCGCGCACCTCATCCAAGCCGCCCGCGACGGATCGCAAGGAGCAGCGGGAGCATTCTAAGCCCGGCGGCGCCAAGCCCGGTCACGAGGGTCACAGCCGGGTGCTGAGCGATGATCCCGATACGATCGTCCAGCATCGTCCCGAGGCGTGCGCGTGCTGCGGCGCCAGCCTGCACGCCGCACTTCCGGCAGAGATCGTCAGCGTCTCTGAGCAAATCGAGCTGCCTGAGGTGGCGCCGATTGTGACGCAGCACCAGCGCCTTGCCGTTTGTTGTCCGAGCTGCGGGACGCGCGTGATCGCGCCACCGCCCGAAGCGGCGCGCGGCACGCCCTTCGGTCCGCGGCTGCATGCGGTGGCGACGTACCTCAAGACCTTTCAGGCGCTCTCGTACGAACGGCTGCAGGCGGCGCTCTCCGATCTGTTCGGCCTCACCCTCAGCCAGGGCGGGCTGATGAACCTGCTCCGGCGCGCGCAGGACCGCTTCCGTGCCGGTCGCGACGCGGCCATCGCGACCCTGCGCAAGGCTGAGGTCGTCGCCTGCGACGAGACTGGCGTGCGCATCGAGGGCTCGAACGCTTACCACTGGCTGTTCCACTCGGCGCAAGCCGTGGTGCACACCGCCTCCCCGACGCGCGGCGCTGTCGTGGTGCGCGAGATGATGGACGGGCACCGACCGGCGGTGTGGATCTCCGACCGCTACACCGCCCAACAGGGCCACGCGGATGAGCACCAGACCTGCCTGGCGCATCTGGCCCGCGATGTCGCCTATGGCGTCGAGGCCAGCGACGATCCCGTGCCCTGGCGCCTGCAACTCTGGTTGCAGCGCGTGTTCGCCCTGGCCGAGCGCGTCACCGACTTGGCTGCCGCGACGCTCTCGGCCAAGCGCCGCAGCCTGGATCGGCAACTGGGTGCCATCCTCGCCACGTCGAGCCGCTGTGATCTGAGCCGCGACCTGCAGGCCAAGATCAGCCGCGCCCGCGATCAGCTCCTGGTCTTCCTCGCCTATCCCGGAAAGGTCGAGCCGACCAACAACGGCTCCGAGCGGCTGCTGCGTCCGGCTGTCGTGCAGCGGAAGGTCACCAACGGCTACCGGGCCATGTGGGCGGCCGAGGGCGAGGCCGCCATTCGCACCGTCGTCGACACCGCGCGCCTCACAGGCAGCAGTCCCTTCGGCGCCATCCTCAAAACCATCGGCGCCTGAGCCCAGCCATCACAGGCCTGGGTAATTACGCGGACTTTGAGCCTGGCCTGTACGGACTGCGTTCCCGCGCAGTAAAAGCAGGCACGCAGTCTCGTCTCGCTATCAGCGCACAATCCGGGATGCGCCCTTGGCCATCAGCGGACTGCCCGGCTGGCATCTTGGCCATGGCCACTTGGTCCCTCCCCCCATTCTTGGCGGTGTAGAGTGCCATATCGGCGCAGTGCATCAGAATCTCGTATCCGCCCACACCGCACGCTTGTGCGATCCCGATGCTGACACTGACTCGCAGCTCAGGGAACTCGGCGACGAAAAGTTGCGCAAAGGTTCGGCGGAGTTCCTCGGCCCGGGCAAGGGCCTCCTCGGGGGAGGCATCCGGCAAAAGGCAGGCGAATTCCTCGCCGCCGAGGCGCCCCAGCAGCGCGTCCTGCGGCAGCAGGGAGGTGGCCATGGCGCAGAAGCTCACCAGCACCGCATCGCCGACCGCGTGGCCATAGCTGTCATTGACGGCCTTGAACCGGTCGAGATCAATAAGCAATAGTACACTATCTCGATGCTCAGCCAGTATAGACTCGGCGGCTTTCGCGAAGGCGCGTCGATTGTGTACGCCCGTAAGCGCATCGGTAGAGGCGGCGATGCGCTGCTCGCGCTCGGCCCGCTCCTTCACAAGCGCCAAGAAGGTGAAGGCCGAGGCGATCGAGAACAGCATGGTCACGAAGCACAGGATCGCCACCCAGGGTGTGGCGATCGGGTTGGATCCGAGTTGTGGTGCCGTCAGGGTCGGCGGGATCCGGACGAAGTAGACTGCACCATGAAGGCCTAGCACAGTGAAAGCCGGAACTCGGGAGGCGAGCCGCTCCGCGCGGCCGCGCCAGATCTCCACGGCGGCCGAACTGCAGTAGAGTGTCGCCACGGCCGAACCATATAGGATCCGCAGCGTAACTGACGCGTAGAAGGCCGGAACCAGGCAGAGGACACACCAGAATATCGCGCCGACGAACGCAACGCCTAGGCGGATCGAACGACCCTCGAAGGAGCGGACGCCGCTCCAGATCAATCCATAAGCGGCCTGAACGAGCACGTTGGCCAGCCCGATGGAAAGCAGGTCAGGGACTTGGTCGCGTAGAGCGATGCCGACGGAACCGATGGCGCCAATGAGATGTGCCGCTCCCCAGAGGCTCAGAGAGCGGGATCCCTGCGACTCACGCCCCGCTACCAGAAGTAACGTGCCAACCAGGAAAGTTGTCGCAGAGCTGGCGATCAGCAAGGTGGCCGGATCAAGGTACATGGAAGTCGCCAACACTTAGTCTGAACAGGTGCGCGTCTATGCACTTCATTTCACTTCCGAGCCGATGAGATCGCTGACGCTCCGCTTCAACTATCAGTATAGCATGTCTTGATTGTGGCAGTAGACCGGCTCGCTCCGAAGCGCTGCATCGCGGAGGTGGACGTTTGCCGCTGCTCAGCCGACCGCCTCGCTGATCCATAATGAGTCTGGGCAGTATGTTTCCGCCTGATCTGGTTTGGATGGCCTGCGCGCCAAGTGCAAATCCGAAGCAGCCCTATGCGATTGAAGGATATTGCTCGGTACCTTGAGTATGATGGCTCTTAATATTGACTTTAATATTCATTCTTTGCAATCGCTGTTTGGCAATCATAACGATATGGGCGTTTTAATTCATAATGTGTCGAGGCGATTTTGCCAGCTATCCTTAAGGGTAGCGCAACGGATGCCGGTGCAGGGACCGGCGCATCAACTCGGTATTTGGCAGTTCCTGATGCGTATCTCCCTGGCCCATAAACTCGTGGCCGTGATCAGCCTGCTCGGCCTCGTCGCCGCCGGCATCTCCGGCTTTGCCCTCCGCCAAGCCGATCAGGAGCAGCAGCGCGCAGCAGCGACCGAAGCGGCCTGGAACGCCGGCCTGCAGGCGCGGACCTTGGCCCAGGCCATCGAGCACGCAGTGGTGCAGGCCACCGCGGTCTACACCGCCGAAGACACCCAGGAGGCCAAAGCCCGGCTCGCCGGGCTCCAGAGCGCCCTCACCGATGTGGAACAGGCGCGCGGTCCCTTTCTCACTGCCATGGACGCGCAACTCTCGCCCGAGCGCAAGCGCAAGCTCGACCTCGCAGTGAAGGAGTTCATCGCCTATCAGACCGAAACAGCCGAAATGGGCCTGACCCTCTCGCCCAAGGCCGCCCTGATCCAGGCCACCGACGAAGCCACGGTGAAGAACCGTGAGCGCATGGTCGCTGAGATCAGCAATCTCGGACGCGAGATGCTGGCCCACCTCGACGCGCAGCGCGCAGCTGTCGCGGAGGAGCGCCATCGGGCCACACTGACCCTTCTGGTCGCGCCGGCCGTCGCTCTGCTTCTGGGTCTCGGTGTCGCCTTCTGGGTTCTCGCAACCCAGATCCAACGACCTCTGCACCGGCTCAAGGCCGCCATGCAGGCGCTCGCTGCCGAGAAGCTCGACGACCAAGTCCCCTTCACGCGTCGCGCCGACGAGATTGGCGAGATGGCGCGCGCGATCGAGGCCTTTCAGGTCGCGCTGATCGAGAAGCGGGATCTCGACGCTGGCGCGGAGAAGCGAGCGGCTCAGGACGCAGTCCGAGCCCAGGTCCTGGCCGAGGCCACGCACGCCTTTGAGCTCGAGACCAAGCGAGCCGTAGCGAGCTTGGCGTGCTCGGCTCAGGCGATGCAGGCCACGGCCGATGCCCTGTCCGGCACCGCCGGGGACACGACGGCGCAGGCTACGCGCGTGGCGGTCGCATCGAGCCAGTCGGTCGAGGTGGTCAACAGCATCGCCGGTGCCGCGGAACAGCTGTCGAGCTCAGCCCGGGCCATCGAGGAGCAGGTACGGCACACGAGCGAGATCGCGGCCGCGGCCCTGGACGATGCGCGCGGCCTGGAGACGACCGTGGTGAGCCTGTCGCAGGCCGCCGGCGAGATCGGAGCCGTGGTGACGCTGATCCGCAGCGTGGCCGCGCAGACCAACCTGCTGGCCCTCAACGCGACCATCGAGGCGGCGCGCGCCGGCGCTGCGGGCCGCGGCTTCGCGGTGGTGGCGGCTGAAGTGAAGGAACTCGCGACGCAGACCGCATCCGCGACGGACCGCATCACCAGCCAGGTCGCGGCGATCCAAGCCGCCGCCGACGGGACGGTCGATGCGATCGGCTCGATCGGTGGCACCATCGCGGAAATGAGCAAGACGGCCTCCGACGTGGCCGCGGCCGCTGAACAGCAGGGACACGCCAGCCAGGAGATCGCCCGCGCTATCGCGGGTGCTGCGGCCGAAGCCCGGACCGTATCCAACAGCATCGGCGGTGTGCAAGAGGCGGCCGCCTCGAACGCGGCACAAGCTGATCAGGTCCGAAGTGGCGCCTCGCAGGTCAACACAGGCACCGCCAGCCTGCAGGCTGCTATCGACACCTTCCTCGACCGGGTTCATGCGGCGTGAGGCGGGTCACGCGCATTCTCGGCAGACCAGGCGCCCCAAGCGAGCCTGAGCACGTCGCGCCGATGATCTAACCCGCGCGTCGTATGAACGCTGCGTATCGCGCTCCAACCTCAGGGTTTGCGGGCCTGCCAGCCTTGTCGGGGGCCAGTTTCTTCGCCTTGCGCTTGCCGACCTTCAGCGCCGCGTCCGCATCCTCGTCGCCGGCCCGCTCGGACAAGGCAAAGTTGTGCAGGTCCGGCAGCGCATCCTGCCCCACAGGAGAGGTCTCAGTCATAGCGTAAAAGGCGGCTCGAACGATCTCCTTCTTGTTCGCCTCAGGGTACCGTTCCCGTATGGCGGCGCGCAAAGCCTTCGGCTTCATCCCCGGCGTCGCGATGCTGCGCAGCGTCGCCGCGATCTCCTCGATGGAGGCCATGCCTTCCTCCTCTCTCAACGAACGCGTCACCTGCCTCTTAACACATGTGACGTTTCGATGACACGGACACACGCCCGGCTTCTTACCTGCGGTGGCTTGTTCACGCCGGCGTGAAGTCATAGCAGATCGACACGTTCCTTCCCGAGACCGGAACGCACTCAGGGCGCTCCTCTCAAAGGAGAGCGCCCGTTTTTGCCTCGCCGTATCGAGACCTCCGCGCGAGCGGCGAACCGTACGGTCCTCGCCGCTCACTGTTCCCGAAGCTGGTCGGCACGCTGGCAAGCATCGACACTTTCTCCAGTTTGCCAACTAGTCGCGAGATTGAGGACTGGATCATAGCCCGGAGACGGCCCCCAACAGCGCGCTGGCTCAAAACCGGTTGACGGCATGCCACTCACTCGCAAATTTCTGACGGCTCCTTCTATTGCATATCTCATCCTCTCATTGCTTCAGCGCTGGCAGGTAAATCGGTCTTATACCCGAACCGGCCTCGGCAGGTGTGTCGGAATTGAGTAAGTATTGATCTCTTCCGATCGCCATTGAAGCGCCGCATCTCACGGCGGCTTCCCGATTTTAATCCAATCTCAACCGCCGCGTTGCATTGGTGATCTTATCTGTCTGTGCGATCTCCCCGGCGACATGTCGATCCAGGCTCAACATCGCCCATCCGACGCGTCGGGCAGCGCAGCTCACATCCTAAGCGAGCGTTGGTCTGCTGCTCGAAAGCCGGGTATGGCGCTGCCTCGCTACGAGGACGTTGCCCTTGGCACGCTCGGACGGTTCGCCGATAGCACCGCCATCGTGCGTCTCGATGGCGATGAACTCTCCATCGTGCGCATCGCACCACACGTCGCAGTTTGGCTGCATGGGGCGGCCGATGGTCAGTCCCCGCGGGAGCGCAGCGACTGCACACGGGTCCTGCGCCAAGTCGTGCACCGGGCCCTGCAAACCGGCCGGCCCGCGCAGGAGGCGGCCAGCCGCGTCGAGAACGGCGTCGTCGAAGTACATCAGATCCTGGTGTTGCCCCTGGAAACGCACTGGGGCTTTCCCGTCGCGCTCGTCCATGTCGGCGAACCCGAGAGCCGATCCAGCCTCGTCGAACAGGTCTATCACTCGACTACCGAGGGGATCCTCGCGTTGATCCCCGTGCGTGATGTCGATGGTGCCCTGCAGGATCTCCAGATCGTCGCTTTGAATGCCGGCGCTGCCACGTTGATGCGCCAGCCGGCCAGCGCCCTGTTGTGGCAGCACCTCTCAGCGATCCGGCTCGGAAGCCGGGCGGAGGATATCGTCACCCGCCTGCACGCTGTCGTCGAGACTGGCGGCCGTATCCATTTCGAGCTGGATTATGTCGTCGATCAGAGGGAGTTGTTCCTCAAAGTCGCGGCCTCAACCTTGGGCGACCTGCTCGTGATCACGCTGGTCGACATCACGGAGTTGCGCACCCGCGAGGCGTCATTCCGGATGATGTTCGAGGCCAATCCGTTGCCGATGTGGGTCTGTGACGCTGCCTCGTTGCGGTTCCTCGACGTCAACGCCGCCGCGGTCGAGCATTACGGCTACAGCCGCGAGCGCTTCCTCACGATGACGGCTCTCGACATCCGGCCCGAGGCGGACCACGCCGCGGTCCAGGCGGTCCTGACGAACCGCGTGAGCCCCTACGACGGCGAGCAGATCTGGCGTCATATCAAGGCGGATGGATCCTCGATCGAGATCCTGCCGTACATACGTTCGCTGATCCTCAGGGGGCAGCCGGCCGTGCTGGTGGCTTCCATCGACGTCACCCAGCGCCGACTCGCCGAAGCGGAGCTGCGAAAAACGCGCAGTTTTCTCGACACAGTCGTCGAGAACATTCCCGCGATGGTGTACGTGCAAGACGCAGTCGCACACCGTCTCCTCCTGCTGAATCGGTCCGGAGAGGAACTGCTCGGCGTGCCGCGGACGGAGCTGATCGGCGAAACCGCCCATGAGCTGTTTCTGGCTGCCGAGAAAGGGCCTGCCGCTTCTCGCGAAGAGCGCGTTCTCCTAACGTCTGATGGCGGCGCTCTCGTCGAAGAGCGCGAGATCAACACACCCGCCAACGGAAAACGCCTCCTCCACATCAAGCAGCTGTCCGTCGCGGATGAGGCGGGACGGCCGCAATACCTGCTCGGGATCGCCGAGGACGTCACTGAGCGGCGCGCCGTCGAAGCGCGGATCGCCCACATGGCGCACCACGACCCGCTGACCGACCTGCCGAACCGAGCCTATTTCCGCGAGCGCCTGTGCGCCGTCCTGGAGCGACAGCAGCGCCGTCCGGACCAGTCCGCGGTGCTTTGCCTTGATCTCAACGGCTTCAAGGGGATCAACGATACGCTCGGGCACGCGGCCGGCGACGCGGTGCTGCGGGTGGTCGCCGAGCGCCTCAGGGCCTGCGTGCGCGCGGAGGACATGGTCGCCCGCCTGGGCGGCGACGAGTTCGCGATCCTGCAGGAGAGCGCGTCATCGCCCGAGGCGGCGGGCCACCTCGCGGCGCGCCTCGTCGAGCACCTGGCCCGACCGTTCACCGTCCTCGGGCAGGAGGTGGTGATCGGCGCCAGTCTGGGCATCGCCGTTCTGCCGGGCGACGGAACCACCCCCGATCTCCTGCTCAACAACGCCGATCTCGCGCTGTACCAGGCCAAGGCGGAGCGACGCGGCACGTTCCGGTTCTTCGAGGCGGGGATGAACGCGCGGGTCCAGGCGCGCCGTGCGTTGGAGCGCGCGCTGCGGGAAGCGCTGAACACGGGTGCCTTGGAGCTGTACTACCAGCCGCTCATGAACCTGCGAGAGAACCGCATCATCGCCTGCGAGGCGCTGCTGCGCTGGCGTCATCCCGAACGCGGCTTCATCTCGCCGGCCGAGTTCATCCCGATCGCCGAGGAGACGGGTCTGATCGCACCGATCGGCGAGTGGGTCCTGCGCGAAGCGTGCCGGGAAGCGTCCACCTGGCCGGGCGAGATCAAGGTCGCGGTCAACCTCTCGCCGCTGCAGTTCCGGCAGCCGGGCCTCGTCCCCGCCGTCGTGTCGGCGCTGGCGAATGCGGGGCTCGATCCGAAGCGCTTGGAGCTGGAGATCACCGAGTCGGTGCTGCTCGTCGACAGCGACGCCAACCTGGCGGTCCTTCACCGTTTGCGCGACCTCGGTGTGCGCATCGCCATGGATGATTTCGGCACCGGGTACTCGTCGTTGAGCTACCTGCGGGCGTTCCCATTCGACAAGATCAAGATCGACCAGTCCTTCGTGCGCGAGCTCGGCGCTAACCGTCACTGCGCGGCGATCGTGCGGGCGGTAGCCGGTCTCGGCGCCGCTCTCGGGATCACAACGGTGGCCGAAGGTGTCGAGACCGCCGAGCAGCGCGATCATCTCCAGCAGGAAGGCTGCGACGAGATGCAAGGCTACCTGTTCAGCCGCCCGCTGCCGGTCGCCGATCTCGCGCGATTGCTCGCCCAGCCTGAGGAAACCGCGCAGGCGGCTTGACGCACTCTGATGCGCGGCAACAGCTGTGCAGTCGGGGTGTGGACGGGACGACTGTCTGGTCCCGCCAACAAGGACTTAGCGCGACCGTGCCGCTCGAGTGCCGCTCGTTTTCTTTTCTGATCAGCCATGGTCTTGCTTTGAGCCCCACGGCGGCTTCAACGCCGACCGCTAAGCGCGCGGCATTCGGTCTACGGTAGCTTTCGTCGTCGAACATCCTGCGCGTGTCGAACGCTTCACCATCACGAGCAGAGGCCCTCGCGGAGCTGCGGGATGTAACGGTCCGCCGCTCTCCGCAGAAGGGCAGAGCTGGTGAAGAGTGGTTGACCCCGATCAAGCGGGTTATTTAGCTCCAGCCTGGTATATTCAACTGAGGCGCTCGACTGTCGCATCGCGAGAGCCTGCCCTCTTGCCGTCGACGTGTGGCGTGTCTCCCGACGCAATGCGTCGCTTGGTCAAGCAGGCGCCAATCTCCTGCGCAGCTTCAGCATAAAGTTTGGCGCGCTGTCCTAACATATTCCGCGTACTGATAGTCCGATTGCTGCTCATCTTCGCGCGCGCCTTATCAGATTTGGATTGCAGCTTGTTGATCAGCTTCTCGTATGCTCCTTCAATCTTGGTGGAAATCTCATCGGCTTCCCGAGCCAAGCGATCTAATTTCTGCGCCATGAGGTTCGCCTCCATCTTCCATACTGGAATCCGATCACCCTCTACGCGCGGCGGCCTTGATGCAGGTCAACGCATCCAGTGCGTCGAACGTTGAATTGCTCAGCGACCGCAGACCGGAATCAGCGACATCATCACGGCCGCGCCGAATGAGCACGCCTCGGAGCGCACCTTCGCGAAGCGGTCCGGAGCCTGACAACGAAGGGTCTCGATCATGGCCATGAACTCACATCCCGCTCACGAGCATCACATGCTTGCGGCGACGCACCATGCCGCGGCGGCTCATCATCACCACGAAGCCGCTCATCACCATGCTCACGGCAACGCGGAAGAGGCGAAGCGCCACTCCACCAGCGCGCACGAGCATGCCGAACACGCGCATCGCCATACGGCCAACGCGCACAAGCATTCCAGCAAATGATTAGAGAGGCAGGACGCGACTTTCGAACGGCGCCCTGCCCAAGGCCGCGCGGACAGATCGTCGGTCGCCCCCGATGCGATCAGCGGCCCGGCTCTATACTGCCCTGAACCGGGCCGCTTACGAACTTTTTCGCAACAAGGGATCGTAGGATCTACTCGGTATGAGCCTCAACCTGCTGCGGGGTGTGATCGTCGCCCGTTGGCTTTGGGCGGTACGATCCTATTGGTGAGACGTTGCGACAAGAAGCTGGCGGTCGGATATCTTGCCCTTAGCCGCGGCGCGATGGCACGAAATGCTGGCTGCGACGGCAGCAACAACGCATGCACGCAGATGCTGGGTGGTGAACATAGGATCTCCTTGAGCGTCACCTCAGCACTCGGTGTCGAACAGCCGCCGCAGAATGGCCGAGCATGAGCAACGTCGTCTCCTTTCCAAACGACCGAAGCCGCAGCGGTTATGGCAGACAAGCGATCGTCGTGACCGTTACCGATCACGACAGGTCGATGCTCACGACCATTGCGATCTTCGCGCCGTCCAAACCGGTGTGCTTACTCGTACCGATCGAGCCCGTGCGGCGGATGCGCGCCATCGCCGCGCTACGCTACGCGCTTACCAGGCTCGAAACGCCCAAAACCGACCCTGAACTCGATCCTGAGCTCGGATCCGACGGGACACTGCTCTGACGCAGCGGCGACTGGACGAAATAACTCTGACCTGACGACAGCGCGTGTCAACCATCCACTTTGAACCGAAGATGCTTTGTCATCCGCTAGTTCTTCATGAGCTTCGGCTGCGGCCGTCAAATGCTCGTGCGTACGACCCCGCGATTCGACGAAGTGTGGTTCACACGGGTTCGGCTGCCTCGCGGCCCCGGCCCCCGTTCGGCCCAAACCTCATTTGGTACGGCGGAACGGCCACCAAGAACGGGGCTGATTGATCGCTTGGCACTGGCTAGCCGAGGTTTTGGCCGGCGGCCGCCGCAGGTTCTAAGCGCGGGATGCGACCACGCGAGGGCCGCCGCTGCCGTCCGTGACGCGGCGCACCGGGAAGTAGGCGGCCTTTCTCGACGCGTTCGGCTATGTCCGGGCGGTCGCGCTTGCGGCGAGCAGCGAAGTCGCCGGCTGAAGTGCCGCCGCAGTTCCGGGCTCTAACCGTAATATTATTACAGCTAGTGGCGCGCCGGCCCAACGTAGCCGTTGATTCAGATCAAAACGCAACTGAGCGCGGGGTGCATCTTGCCTTTCCTAAGCAGGGAGCAGGCTCATGCTGCTTACGAGGTGCCCAGCATGCCGACAACGGCTCCGATCCTCTGCGAGGATATGTGAGAAGTGCGGCGTCCTGACGGGCGTCACGCGCCGCAGTAGCCACGATCCGCCCATTCACGACTGGGTCGGCGTCGGCGTTATAATCCTCATCGCGGGCATATACTTGATCGCACTTCACGCCGTGGTCTATGAGGCGGCGCGCCCGCGACAGCTGCTGCCAGCGCTTACCGCCGAGTGATTACCCTTCTGATCGACGCTCCGGTCAGAAAGAAAACCCGGTCGATCGGGGGAGATCGCCGGGCGGAGTTCCAAGGTTCACATGCTGAGACGGTTCCCAGCGCGGTTGAGCTAGCCTCGATCGCGCGCGATGGCAATCGACTGTCTGCTTACAGCGTGACACTTCCGACAGGATCGTCTCGTGCGGGGGAAAGGTCGTTTCACGGCGGCGCCACATGAAATAGCTACGCTACAACGGTGAGGATTGCGAGTGCGATTGGCGCCGCCAGAACGATGCTCGTATTCCAGCGTGGTCATGTTCGCACGGCAACGATGAGCGAACATTCATCGATTTCAGTGACATCCCTCAATATTCTTAACGCAGTGACATCATAGATGGCAGCGCAACGCCCTGAGGTTGCGCAGAGGAGCTACCTCTTAGCCGAATGCTGACCGAAGTTGCAGATCATTATGCCGGTGAGATGGCAGGTCGATTGCGTGCAACTGAATGTATAGACTTGCTTTTGCGCCTTTCCTATTCCATCCCGCAAAAATCGAGGGGTACACAGGAACGAACGCCGTGAGCGAAGAAGCACAGCAAGCTGGTCTCAACCTCACCGGTCTGGCCGCCGACATCGTCTCAGCCTATGTCTCGAACAACCCTGTGCCGCCTACCGAGCTGCCGGCTCTGATTGCACAGGTGCATTCGGCAGTCGCCAACCTGGGTACAGCCACCGCAGTAGGAGCTGCAGCTTCAGACGCTGAGGTCGCGAAGCCGACGCCCGCCCAGATCCGCAAGTCGATCCGGGATGATGGGATCGTGAGCTTCATCGACGGCAAGGTCTACAAGACGCTCAAGCGCCACCTCACCGCTCATGGGTTTGATCCCCGCGCTTATCGCGAGCGTTACGGCCTCCCGGCCGATTATCCGATGGTCGCGCCGAGCTACGCCGCACAGCGTTCAGTTCTCGCGAGGGCTAGCGGGCTCGGGTCGCATGGTGGACTTGTCAATCAGCGCAAGGCACGGAAGAGCGCCTGATCGGCAGTCAAGCGTGGCGCGCGAGATTGTTCGCGCCTTATTGGCCCTGGAAGGGCAGCACTTGCGCAATCATGCTGGCGACTTCAGGGCATACCGGTCGGCCGAAGGTATCAGCACAGCTTAGCCGAATGATGCGAGCGCCAGAAGTCTCAATCGGAGCACTCTCGATCGGATTTTTAGTTCGACGCTTGGCAGCTCCGATCCAGCGCACCACCCAGTGTTCTCGCCCGCGGCGTAAGGCCGGCGGTTGCTCGCATTTGGACCCGCGCCGGGTCGAGTGGCAGCCATCGCGCTTGATTAGAGACATGGGCGAAGCTCTCCCATGGAGTCTCGGATGCTATCCGTAGCTTCACTGTAAGCTGTGCTGTCTTCTTCGATAGGCCTTGATCTATATCAACCCCTGCGCGGGCTGTGAGCCGGGGCTGGCCGAGGTCGTAGCTAGGTGCGGCGATCGTCGATGAAGGCGATCATGGCCGGAACCGGCAGTCGAGCTCCGCCTGGGTAAAATACGCGCCTGCCTTCCTCAGGATCTCATTGGCTTGCTGCAGTTCGCGCTTCTCTCGCTCGAGCGCCTTAATCCGCTCGCGCTCGTCCGTCGTCGGCCTGCCCCGTACGCCCCGGTCACGTTCGTCCTGTCTCACCCAGTTGAGCAGTGTCTAACCCGAGCAGCCAATCTTGGCGGCGGTCGAGCGGATCGCGCCGTACGGCGAGGCGTGCTCGCCCTGGTGCCCCAGTACCATCCGCACCGCATGCTCGCGGACGTCGGAGGAAAATGGTGGAGTATGCTTCATAATGGCTCCGGTCTCTCAAGAGTGGGAGCTTCCGAAAATCCCGGCGCGGTTCACGATGATGCAATCGGCGGTCGGCCTACCGTGAGCGCTGTGCCGCTCTGGTGCGCGGACGCACCCGCGGAGGGTAACCGGGAGCGAGGCCTGTGCGAGTTCCGAGCAATCGCGAATGCAAGGAGGTCTCCCATGACCAAGCCTACCGCCGCTATCGCCGCTACGCTCCTCCTCACCCTCGGCCTGCAGGGCAACGCCGTGGCCCGTGGGCGCCTCGCCATATCCGCGCCATCGGAGCCGGCCGTGCAGACCGGGGTGATACCGCCTCCCGCCGCCGGCCCGCTGTTCCGGCAGATCATCCGTTCGGGTGTCACGAAGCCGGCCGGTGCCGCCCTCGATGCACGCCTTGGCACCAAGCCCTCCCTCGACGCCGAGAGCCGCAGGCTCAATCACCTGATCCGCACGGCCGTCTGCACCGGCTGCTGAACCACCTACAGCCTCGCTGGAGGTCAACGATGATCCGCGCGCTCCCCGTTCCCGCCTATGCAGGTCCCTCGCTCATCCCCATCGGGCCCGCGGTTCCTCCCTTTGAGTGGGTGCTCCCTGCGGCGGCGTTCGTGCTGCTCTGCGTGTGGAACCGATCAAGCGCAGCCTCGATGACGCGGCAACTCAGCCCGGACGTGCTCCCGATCTGATCATATGGGCCGGGCTTGCGCGCCGACAGGCTCACCGAGGCGTTCGTGAGCGACCTGTTAATTCGGTCAGATGCGGGGCTGTCGAAGGGGCAACAGGCTCCGATGTTCGCGCCAGCGTTCACGCATCGTCTGAGTGTTCGCCCTTCGACCTGAAGGCACGCGGGCTCTCGCCCGTCACCCGTGCGAACACGCGGCTGAACGCGGCGGCGCTATCGTAGCCAGCCTCGGCGGCGACGCGCTTGACCGGCCGCCCCTTGGCGAGGCTGCCTCGCGCGATCATCATGCGCCAGCGCGTGAGGTACTCGATCGGTGTCTGACCGACGACCTCCTTGAACGCCGCGGCGAAGCGCGTGCGCGACATGCCGACGACCTCGGCGAGGTCGTCCAGCGTCCACGCCTTGCGCGGCCGATCATGAATCGCGGTCAAGGCGCGCGAGAGGCGGGGGTCGGCCAGCCCCGCGAGCACGCCGCCCTGGATCAGGCCCCGGGTCATCACGTCGCGCACGACGACGATCAGCAGGTAGGCGAACAAGCTGTCGAGCGCGGCTTGGCGACCATCTCCCTCGCCGAACGCCTCAGCAATCAGGAGCGCGCAGGTCGGCACCAGCACCGGGTGGCGGCTCAGCGGCATGACGATCAATTCGGGGAGGCCATGCGCGATGGGATTGCCGAACCTGCCGCCGAGGTCGACAGTGGCGCAGGCCAGATCCGCCCCGCGTTCGGCATCAGCCACGAACCGGTGCGGGCGCCCACGGGGTAGGAAGAGGAGCGTCGGCTCGTCGATGACGAGATCGTCCTGCCCCGCCAGCACAAGCCGCAGCGCACCGGCCTGCATCAAATGAAGGTGGCCTGCATCGCCAAAATCCTCGGTCTGGCAGAGGTTGCCCGTGAAGAAGGTCCGCGCCGTGGGGGCGGCGTGAGCGAACAGCGCCGCGAAATGGTCCATCTCGACCTCGCCAATGGGACGATCGGCAATGATCCTGACACCTTCGATGCTGCGTAGTCGCTCATAGAGCTGTGGTGCAACCCGCACGGACGTAGTGAAGGACATCTTCCAATGCCCCGCATCACCCCCATCGACCCCGCCCATGCCGATCCCGCCGTCCAGTCGACGCTCTCGGCTGTAAAGGGCAAGATCGGCATGGTGCCGAACCTCTTCACGATATTCGCGCGGTCGCCCGCCGCGCTGAACGGCTACCTGGCCTTCTCCGACGCGTTGACCCACGGTGCCCTGACCGCCAAGCAGCGCGAAATCATCGCGCTGACTGTCGGGCAGGCAAACGGCTGTCATTACTGCCTCTCGGCCCACACCTTGATGGGCAAGGGCGCGGGCCTGACGCCCGAGGACATCCTGGCCGCGCGCCACGGAAAGGCGCAGGACCCGGTCGACAACGCGGTCGCTGCTCTCGCCCGTCGCGTAGTCGAGGCGCGCGGCCAAGTCAGCGATGCCGATCTCGCGAGCGCCCGCTCGGCCGGCCTCGACGACGCCCGCATCGTCGAGGTGATCGCCGGCGTCGCGCTGAACGTGCTCACCAACTTCACCAACAACGTGGCTCAGACCGACATCGACTTCCCGAAAATCGAAGTCGCGCTCTCGGCCTAACGCCCACCGAAGGGGCGCGATGCGCAAGGATCGCGCCCCTTCGGTAAGGCCGCGCCAAGCACGGCGAATTGCGCCAGCAAGCCGGCGCCGATCCCCGACAGCGCGGCCGGTCCGACCATCAGCGCGACACCCAGGCTTCTGCGAGCGGCAGGCCTTCGACGCCGTCCACCTGTGGACATTCCAGGGCCCTCACGCCGCCCGTCACCTATACGAGTCGCACGGCTTCCGGCTTGTAGAGGAGCGGCCCGGACGGCAATGGGAGGCCGAGGTGCTGGAGCAACGTTTCGCGCGGCCGATCACGCGGGCGGATTGATCCTCGGACACAACGGCGCTCGATGGGCGGCGCCGTGTTCGCTTGGTTGCACGGGCTGCGTAGAGGGATGGGCGGAAAGGGGGCGTGCCAGGTCCGTGAAGGGCTGTCGGATTGTCTTACCCTGATCTCCGGGTTTGGGATCGAGGAACAACATGGCCGAGGAGATCAGTATCGGGCCGCTGACGGTGCAGTTCCTATGCTCCAAGTACGCGATGAACGGTCGCCTCGATTTGTTCGAGATGACCGCTCCGCCACACGGCCACATGCCCGTCGCTCACTATCGCCGCGCCTGAGACGGAACCGTCTACAGCCTGACCGTCACCGTCAATGCCGCGAGGCGAGCCGCATGCGCTCCGTCCGAGCTAGACCCTGTTCATGCTACGCAGCACCGCGCACAGTTTTGAAAACCGCAACGGCGCGGTGGCGACCTGCCTGTCGACCCTGATGCCGGGCGTGCTTGGGCAGGGATATTTCCGGGCGCTAGCCGCGCTGGTCGCCGAGGGGCCGCTTACGGGACGTTGTAATGGCCGACTGAATGGCCGGGTTGGGCGCAATCCCGAATGTCTGGTTTCGGGCGTTAGGCCAATACCGGCTGATGGCGCATGTAGTAAGCAATTCCGGCTCCACACAATCGCATGACGTCGTGGCCATCTGTTCGGGCCGAGACCGCGCTCAGGGGGGGCTCGGCGAGCCGTCCCAAGCGAAGACGCCGCCGGTGTCGCTGAGCACAGGTCATCCAGCACGCGCAGGAGATGCGCTGCGCTCTCCTCGGGTGACAGAGGCCGATGGCCGTCGACTCCGGCCGGAAGGGCCGCGACAAGCCGGACGTGACCATGCCTGGATGCATGCCGACTACAATCGCCTTCGGTCGGCTGCTTGCGACCTTGATCGCGAGCGTTCGCAGGATCTGAATCAGCGCCGACTTCGAGGTCCGGTAGGGGTACCAGCCGCCCTGTCGGTTGTCGCCGATCGATCCGACCCGCGCCGACAGGGGCGCGAAAACGCATCGCTCCCGCCGCGCCAGCAAGGGCACGAATGTCTAGTGCACTGACTCAGACGGATGGTTCAGGGGATCGGCCGACGGCTTCGAGGATATCGGTGGCGGGCTTTGTCCAGACGAAGGGTCTGGCGCGC
>NZ_FPBW01000035.1:0-57506 GCF_900116795.1 Methylobacterium sp. UNCCL125
GAGAAGGCGACGCCGGGGAAGCCCAGGAAGCTGTAGTTCTGGGTGGCGTTGGCGCGGCGGGCGAAGTCGACGTACTGGGCGTCGGCCTCGAAGCCGATCACCACGCCCGAGCCCGGCGTGAACTGGTAGTTGTAGCCGATCTGGGCGCCGCCCGAGAAGCCGTCGTTGTTGTTGCGGTTGTTGACGCTGACGACGCCCGAGGTGCCGGGGGAGTTGATCAGCGAGCCGCCCGGCAGGGCGTAGCTGGTGGTGTTGCGGCTGTTGGCGTCGAAGCCGTAGCCGGCGTTCACACCGACGTAGAAGCCGGTCCAGGTGAACACCGGCACCGGCGTGAACACCGGCGGCGGCGCAGCGCGGCGCGGCAGGTCGGCGGCGGACGCCGTTGCGGTCAAGCCGGCGAGGACGGTGGATGCGAGGAGAAGCTTCTTCATGGTGGTGTCGGTCCTGGGGTTAGCTTGAGCCGGCAGCCTTCTAGGCGCTCTCGGATGGCGGGTCTGTCGCTTTCCTGCAACAAGCATCCTCAGACTAGGGACATCCCGTCAACGAAAGATGAAGACTAACCGACCGTCTCCCAAGCAGCCGGCTCGCTTGCCCGTCGAGACTGTACGCGGACAGCTGAAAAGGCTCGTAAGACTAGCTGTGTTGCGCGACGTGCATATTCGGGCACGCCTCAACGGGTGCCGTGATAGCGTCCGACGTCTCGCCGGTTGCATGCAGGGCGGCCGTTTTATTCCGGCACAACTTTGGCGAGAGGGTGCGCGCGGTCGTAAGCGATTGGTTAACCGTATCCGCCGATGGTCCGTCGCTGCGGGCGGGCCTACCCTCTCGAGCGCCCGCGACCGGCTTCCTGCCGGCTCCCGCGTCGCGGCCGGCCGCCTCGCCCGGTGGAGACAGCCGTCCATCCATGCTCAGCCACGACGAACGGAGCCGAAGAACCTTCGGCAGGCGCCGGACTCCGGAGGGGATGGCCGGTCTTCCGGCGAGCCTTCCCGGCCCGGCATCGCATCCTGCGCGGCCGAGGCGGGCCGCCGGGCCCCTGCCCTGGACCCTGCGCATGGCGGGACTCGTCGGGCTCCTCACGGTGGTTGGCGCCTACCAGCTCGCGCGGCTCAGCCGGCCCGATGCGGCACCGATGGCCGCCGCGGTCGCCGCTGTGGCGGAACCGGCCCATCCGGGGATCGCGGATCCGCAGACGACCGGCGCCCTCGCGGCATCGGAATTCGCCCGGTCCACCCGCCTGGATCCCTGCCTCGTGCCCGCATCCGACCGTCTCCGGCCCTGATCGAGGCCCGTTTTGGCGCCCGATCCCCTGTGCGTCGGCGGGCGCCATCACCATTGCGAGATTGACAAGTCGCGCCAGGGCCCTAACTGACATGCGTGATGCGCCCCGCGGCCCCGGGAGCGCCCGATCGCCCCGCGCGAGCCTTTCCCAGCCGTTGCCGCGACGGTGTCCTTCGCGCCGGCCGGGCGCGCAACGGTTCCTGAACGCAGATGCCTTTTTCCGACCTGGGACTGAGTGACAAAGTCCTGAACGCCGTCGAAGCGGCGGGTTATACCGAGCCGACGCCGATCCAGGCCGAGGCCATTCCCCACGTGCTGGCGCGTCGCGACGTCCTCGGCATCGCCCAGACGGGAACCGGCAAGACGGCGGCGTTCACGCTGCCGATGCTGACGCTTCTGGAGAACGGACGCGCCCGGGCCCGGATGCCCCGGACCCTGATCCTGGAACCGACCCGCGAACTGGCGGCCCAGGTGGTCGAGAATTTCGACCGCTACGGCACCAACCACAAGCTCAACGTGGCCCTGATCATCGGCGGCGTGTCCTTCGCCGACCAAGACGCCAAGCTGATGCGCGGCACGGACGTGCTGATCGCGACACCCGGTCGCCTCCTGGACCATTTCGAGCGCGGCAAGCTCCTGCTCACCGGCGTCGAGCTGCTCGTCATCGACGAGGCCGACCGCATGCTCGACATGGGGTTCATCCCCGATATCGAGCGCATCGTGAAGATGGTGCCGTTCACCCGGCAGACCCTGTTCTTCTCCGCGACCATGCCGCCGGAGATCGAGCGGCTGGCGGACATGTTCCTGCACAACCCCCAGCGGGTCGAGGTCGCCCGTCCCGCCTCCACGGCCACGACGATCACCCAGCGCCTGGTCGCAACCGGCGCCGAGGGGCATGCCAAGCGCGAGCGCTTGCGCGACCTGATCCGCGGCGAGGCGGAACTCAAGAACGGGATCATCTTCTGCAACCGCAAGCGCGACGTCGCCCTGCTCCAGAAGTCCCTGGTCAGCCACGGCTTCGACGCCGCCGCCCTCCACGGTGACATGGATCAGCGGGCGCGGACCGCTGCCCTGGACGCGTTCCGCAACGGCGAGACCGCCCTGCTCGTCGCCAGCGACGTGGCGGCGCGCGGCCTCGATATCCCCGCCGTGAGCCACGTCTTCAACTTCGACGTGCCGCATCACCCCGAGGATTACGTCCACCGGATCGGCCGCACCGGCCGCGCGGGCCGGAGCGGCACGGCCTATACGCTGGTCGCCCCCGAGGACACGCGCTCCCTCGGCGCCATCGAGGCGCTGATCGGCCAGCCGATCCCCTGGCTGGACGGCGATCTGTCGACGGTGGCCGAGCCGTCCGGTGACACCGGGACGCGTCACCGCGGCCGGTCGGGCGAGGGCCGCCGCGGCGCGCGCTCCGCGAAGGCTGGCGACAAGGGCGGTGCTGCCCGGGGCGGTCGCGCGAGGAGCGGCGACGCCAGTCGCGGCGACGTTAAGGAGATCCGGAGCGCCGGCGAGGCCGAGGAGGCCCGGGAGGAGCGTCCGCGGGCACGCACCGGTCGCGGTGCGGCGGCCGCGCAGCGTCCGGAGGCACGCCAGGAGAGTCGTCAAGAGAGTCGGCAGGAGGGGCGCCAAGAGGCTCGCCCGGAGAGCCGTGCTGCGGGACGCACGACGGCGCGCGCCGGCGCGGCCGGGCGCGAGGAGCGCGGGCGCCGGAACGATGCGGATGGTGATACGCCCGTCGGTTTGGGTTCCCACGTCCCGGCATTTCTGCTTCGACCAGTGTTGGCGAAGAAAGAAAGGTAACAAGGGTCTTTTCGAGCTTAACAGTCCGGCTACCAGACTGCCGTATATCAAGTCAGGGTCGCGGCGCATGCGCGCCGATCGCCCGGGACCACGGGATACGGATGAGCCAGGAGACCTATTCGGACCGCGATCGCAGCTTCGCATTGGCGAAGCGCAGCCATGACCTGATCCGCGACTACGGCCCCTCCGCGACGCCGCGCGCCTACGCGGTCTGGTATGCCTACGTGTCGGGCGAGCTGCCGCTCCTCGCCGATGCTGTGAAGCGCCTCACCACCCAGAACGGCTGCCTCACCGAGAGCGACATCGACGATCTGCACGAGACCTATCTCGACGGGCGGCGCCTCGCGAGCACCACCGACGACGTCAGCCGCGTGGTCCTGAGCGAGATCGCGGCGGTCACCGAGATCCTGGACCTCTCCCTGGGCTCGACGGCGCAGTACAGCGAATCGCTGCGCGGCGTCGCCCAGGATCTCTCCCAGGGCCTCCCGAGCCGGGCGCGGTTCGGCGAGATCGTGGCGAC
Source organism: Methylobacterium sp. UNCCL125 (assembly GCF_900116795.1). NCBI lineage: Bacteria > Pseudomonadati > Pseudomonadota > Alphaproteobacteria > Hyphomicrobiales > Methylobacteriaceae > Methylobacterium > Methylobacterium sp. UNCCL125. The sequence continues at coordinate 3,605 of NZ_FPBW01000035.1, forward strand.
CCTGGCCGCCACGACCCGGGAAGTCGCCGCCAACAACCGGATCCTCGAGGCCCGCATGCGCGAGACGCGCAGCGAGATCGAGACGCTGCGCGAGAAGCTCGATGCGAGCCGGCGCGAGAGCCTGACCGACGCCCTGACCGGGCTGGCGAACCGCAAGCATTTCGAGGAGACGCTGAAGGCGGCCATGGATTCAGCGCGGGCGCGCACCGATCCCATGAGCCTGATCATCCTCGACATCGATTTCTTCAAGCGCTTCAACGACCTGTACGGTCACCTCACGGGCGACCAGGTCCTGCGGCTCGTGGCGATCGTGATGCGCGAGAATGCCGGGAAGCAGGCGCAGCTCGCCCGGTTCGGCGGCGAGGAGTTCGGTATCATCCTCCCCGGAGCCGACCGCACCGTGGCCAAGCGGGTGGCCGAGACGGTCCGCACCAGCGTGATGGGGCGCGAACTGGTCAAGCGCTCGACCGGCGAGTCGCTCGGCAAGATCACCATCTCCCTGGGGGTCGCGGTGCTGTGCCCGGGGGATACGCCGGCCTCGCTGATGGAGCGGGCCGACCTGTGCATGTTCGCGGCCAAGCGCGCGGGCCGGAACCGCTTCCTGGACGATGCGGCCGAGTCGCTGTCGCAGGTGGCCTAGGGGCGCCGCGACGGCGCCGGCCCGCGGCGGAGCGCTTCGGGAGCGGGAGACCCTCCGCGCCGGGGGCGCGGCCGGGCCGCTGCGCTCCCCGCGCCGACGGTGAGCGGGAGCCTCAGGCCGGCGCGGACAGGCGGTCCGCCGAGACCGGCGTGATCGCCACGGATTCTCCGCAACCGCAGGCCGAGGTCTGGTTCGGGTTGTTGAACACGAACTGCGACGCCAGCTTGGTGGTGGTGAAGTCCATCTCCGTGCCGAGCAGGAACAGCACCGCCTTCGGATCGACGAAGACGCGCACGCCGCGATCCTCGACCACGTCCTCGCCGGGCTTGACCGCCTCGGCATATTCCATCGTGTACGACATCCCGGCGCAGCCGCCGTTCCGGACACCGACGCGCAGACCGGCGATCGGCCGGTCGGCCTCCGCCATGATCGCCTTGATCCGATCGGCAGCCCGATCGGTCAGCGACAGAACCTTGAAGCTCGTGGACATTGTCATCCTCCCGCCCATCCGGGTTCAAGGCCCGGGGACGCGCATTCTGGCAGCCACAAGATAAGCATTGGGTCGGGGCCGGTCCACCGCGGCGGGAGCACACCGGCCCGGCAATCGACGCCTCAGGCCGACTCGCCGGTGAGCCGCGCGAAGGCCGCCAGATCGACGTTGCCGCCGCTGATCACCACGCCGACGCGCTTGTCCGTGACGTCCACGAGCCCGTGGAGCACCGCCGCCGCCGCGAGGCAGCCGGTCGGCTCGACCACGAGCTTCATCCGGCTGGCGAAGAACCGCATGGTCTCGACGAGCTGCGCGTCGGTGACGGTGAGGATGTCGGACACCCCCGCGCGGATGATCGCGAAGGTGAGGTCGCCCAGCGCCGTCGACTGCGCCCCGTCGGCGATGGTGCGGGGCACGGGAATCGTGACGATCCGGCCCTCGCGGAACGAGCGCTGCCCATCATTGCCCGCCTCCGGCTCGACGCCGATCACCCGGCAGCCCGGCGACAGCTCCGCCGCGGCCAGCGCGCAGCCCGCGAGCTGGCCGCCGCCGCCCAGGCAGGCCACCAGCATGTCGAGGGGGCCGACCGTCTCGATCAGCTCCTGAGCCAGGGTCCCCTGCCCGGCGATGACGTCGGGATGATTGAAGGGGGGGATCAGCGTCAGGCCGCGGGCCTGCGCGATCTCCCGGCCGAGCGCCTCGCGATCCTGGCTGTAGCGGTCGTACAGGACCACCTCGGCGCCGTAGCCGCGCGTGGCGGCGATCTTCGCGGCGGGGGCGTCGCCCGGCATGATGATGGTGGCGGGGGCGCCGAGCAACCGGCTCGCCAGCGCGATCGCCTGGGCGTGGTTGCCGGAGGAATACGTGATCACCCCGCGGGCGCGGGCCGCCTCCGGAAGGGCGCTGATCGCGTTGTAGGCCCCGCGGAACTTGAAGGCGCCGGCCCGTTGCAGGTTCTCCGCCTTGAAGAACAGCCGGCCGCCGGTCATCGCGTCCGCGGTGCGCGAGGTCAGGACCGGCGTGCGATGGGCGGCCCCGGCGATCCGCTCCGCGGCGCGGGCCACGTCGGCGAAGGTGGGAAGGCCGCCGGCCGCGTCGATGGGGTCGCCCTGCATCGTGTCCTGCATCGCGTTTCGCATCGCTCCTGCGCCGGTCGTGCCGGACGTCATAGGGCCGTTTCGGTCCGTGCGCATCCGGCCCGGTCCACATGCGGAAGCGGAGCCATTCGGCCCTTCGCCGCTTATCCCCGCAGCGACGTCTTGGCAGGAACGCTGGGGGGCGGCATCGCCATGCGGATCGAGACCATGTGCAGACCTGCGATCCGGCCGGCGGTCGGCGGGGTGGCGTCATGAGCGCCCGGGATCAGGCCTCCGGCGATGCGGCGACCGAGGTCACATTCCGGGGCCGGGGGCTGGCCCTGCAATCCGGTCGGCGGCTGATCCTGCTCGTCTGCCCGCTCTGTTCGCAGCGCAACGCACAGCGCGGCGCCGAGCGCGGCATCTGCGAGTGGTGCGCTTACGTCCCCTCGCCGGATCAGGCCGAGCCGGTGGATCGGCTGCGCCGCTGACGGGCGTTCCGGTATCGGCGCGGATCGCCATCGCCTTGCGCAACCTCAGCATTTGTTTTTGAGTTTTATCTATTTATGGTTGCCGAACCGCCGCGCGCTCCCACATTCCCGTGGACGCTCGACTGGAGGGACCATGCAACCTTCCGAATGCTGCATCTTCCGGATGACCCTCGCGTCCGTGCTCGGCAGCTGCATCACGCTGCTGCTCGTCCGGGGGCTCGATCCCATCGCGGCGCTGCTCCTGATCCCCGTCGGCGGCAGTACGGCGACGGTCGCGGTGATCCTCCTGTTTCAGCTGGTGAGCCTGACGCGCGCGGCGGCACCCGGTTCGGACTGACGGGCCCGTGCCGGCCTGGGCCGGACCGGAGCCCGACCCGAGCCCGGCTTCCCACTGCCGGATCAGGTGTGAATCACCTTGCCGTAGGCGTCGAGCACGCTCTCGTGCATCATCTCGCTGAGCGTCGGGTGCGGGAACACCGTGTGCATCAGCTCCTCCTCGGTGCTCTCCAGGTTCATCGCCACCACGTAGCCCTGGATCAGCTCGGTCACCTCGGCGCCGACCATGTGGGCGCCGAGCAGCTGGCCGGTCTTGGCATCGAACACGGTCTTGATCAGCCCGTCCGGCTCGCCCAGCGCGATCGCCTTGCCGTTGCCCGCGAAGGGGAAGCGGCCGACCTTCACGGCAAAGCCCTGCTCCTTGGCCTTGGCCTCGGTCAGGCCGACGCTGGCGATCTGCGGCTGGCAATAGGTGCAGCCCGGGATCTTGGCCTTGTCCATCGGGTGGGTGTGCAGGCCCTTGATCGTCTCGATGCAGATGACGCCCTCGTGCTCCGCCTTGTGGGCGAGCATCGGCGGGCCGGCGACGTCGCCGATCGCGTAGAGGCCGGGCACGTTGGTGCGGCCGAGCCCGTCCGTCACCACGATCCCACGGTCGATCTTCACCCCGAGCTTCTCCAGCCCGATATTCTCGATGTTGCCGACCACGCCCACCGCCGAGATCAGTTTTTCAGCCGTGATCGTTTGTGACTTCCCGTCGCCGCCCTCGATGGTCGCCGTGATGGAATCGGCGCCCTTCTCGACCTTCGTGACCTTCGCGCCGGTGAGGATCTTGATCCCCTGCTTCTCGAAGCGCTTGCGGGCGAGGCCTGCGATCTCGGCATCCTCCACGGGCAGGATCTGCGGCAGCAGCTCCACCACGGTCACCTCGGCGCCCATGGTGCGGTAGAACGAGGCGAACTCGATGCCGATGGCGCCCGAGCCCATGACCAGCAGGCTCTTGGGCATCGTCTCGGGGACCATGGCCTCATAGTAAGTCCAGATCAGATTCTTGTCGGGCTCGATCCCGGGGATCGCCCGGGGCCGGGCGCCGGTCGCCACGATGATGTGCTTGGCTTTGTAGGTGCCGGCCCCCTTGGCGCCCTTCGGCGCCTCGGCGCGCTTGGTCTCCGTCACGGTGACCTGGCCGGGCTGGTTGCCCTGTGCGGCGCTGTCGACCGCGGCCTCGCCCCAGATCACGTCGACCTTGTTCTTCTTGAGCAGCATGCCGACGCCGCCGTTGAGCCGGCCCGAGACGCCGCGGGAGCGCTTCACGATGGCGGCGGTGTCGAACCCGACCTTTTCCGCCGTCAGCCCGTAATCACCGGCGTGCTGGAAGTAGTGGTAGATCTCGGCCGAGCGCAGCAGCGCCTTGGTGGGGATGCAGCCCCAGTTCAGGCAGATGCCGCCGAGATGCTCGCGGTCGACCACGGCGGTCTTGAACCCGAGCTGCGCCGCGCGGATCGCCGTGACGTAGCCGCCGGGCCCGGCGCCGATGATGAGGACGTCGTAGGTGTCGGACATCGTGTGCTCCGGCTCAGACCAGCATGCCCATCGGGTTCTCGATCAGCCCCTTGAAGGCCGAGACCAGCTCCGCGCCGAGCGCGCCGTCGAGGACGCGGTGGTCGCAGGACAGGGTGCAGGTCATGACCTGGACCACGGCCGGCGCCCCGTCCTTCACGACGACGCGCTTCTCGCCGGCGCCCACCGCCAGGATGCTCGATTGCGGCGGGTTGATCACCGCGGTGAAGTGCTTGATGCCGAACATGCCGAGGTTCGACACCGAGGTGACGCCGCCCTGGTACTCCTCGGGCTTCAGCTTCTTGGCGCGGGCCCGGGCGGCGAAGTCCTTCATCTCGTTGGAGATGGTCGAGAGCGTCTTCTCGTCCGCCCGGCGGATCACCGGGGTGAACAGCCCGCCGTCGATGGCGACCGCGACGCCGACCTCGGCGTGCTTGAAGCGCAGGATCCGGTCCTCGGCCCAGACCGCGTTGGCGGCCGGCACGCGGGTCAACGCGAGGCCCATCGCCTTGATGACGAAGTCGTTTACCGAGAGCTTGAAGGCGGGCTTCCCGTCCTTGTCCTTGGCCGCGGAGCCGTTGAGCGTCTCCCGCAGCTTCATCAGCGCGTCGAGCTCGCAATCCACCGTCAGGTAGAAGTGCGGGGCGACCTGCATCGCCTCGGTGAGGCGCTTGGCGATGGTCTTGCGCATGCCGTCGAGGGGCACCTCCTCGTAGGCATCCTTGGCGTAGAAGCCCTTGACCTGATCGGTCGTGAGGCCGGCCGGCGCGCCGCCCGCGGCGGCGGCCTTCGGGGCCGGGGTGGCCGCCTTCGGCGCCTCGGCGGCCTGGGGGGCGGCGGCGGGCGCCTGGGTGGCCCCGGAGGCCTTCGCGGCCTGGACGTCCCGGGCGATGATGCGGCCGTGCGGGCCGCTGCCCTGGACGGCGCCGAGATCGACACCCTCCTGCTTGGCGATCCGCCGGGCGAGCGGCGAAGCGAAGACCCGTCCGCCCGTGCTGGCCTGCGGCGCCCCGCCGGGCTGCGCGCCTTCCGGCGCCGCGTTCACCCGCTCGTACCCCATGTGGCCGCCGCCGGGCGTGGTGTTCTGGTTGGCCGCCGAGGCGTCGGCCTTCGGCTCAGGCTTGGCGTCAGGCTTGGCCGCTCCATTGGAGGCCGCCTTCGGCGCACCGCCGGCGGCGGCCGCTGACACGTCCTCGCCCTCGGCGGCGATGATGGCGATCAGGTCGTTGACCGGAACGTCCGCGGTGCCCTCGGGCACGAGGATCTTGGCGAGCACGCCCTCGTCGATGGCCTCGACCTCCATGGTGGCCTTGTCGGTCTCGATCTCGGCCAGCACGTCGCCGGACTTGACCGCGTCGCCCTCCTTCTTGAGCCACTTGGCGAGGTTGCCCTTCTCCATGGTCGGGGAGAGCGCGGGCATCAGCACGTTGATCGGCATGGCATCAGGTCTCGGGCAAGGCCGGGGCGGCCGGATCGTCGAAGGGAAAGAGGTCGTCGAGGGGGAACGGGACGGCGTCGAAGGGCGGAAGGGCCACGCTCTCGCCGCGCTGGACCGTGGCGAGGAGCACCCAGCGCCCGTCCGCGAGGGCGAAGCCTTCGAGCACGCCCGCGGCTGGATCGAGCAGCCAGAGGTGACCGATCTTGGCCTCCGCATAGATGCGGCGCTTGCGCCCGCGATCGAGGCGGACCGTGGAGGGCGAGAGGATCTCGCAGACCGAGTCCGGCGGGATCTCGATGTGGGCCGCTTCCAAGTCGGTCGGCACCCGCTCCCGGCGCCAAGCCGCCAGATCCGGCACCACGACATGGGCACCCAGGTGGAGTTCCGGTTCAATCATGAAAATCCAGCCGCCGGGTCCGCCGCGTCCATAACGGAACGGGGTGCCCAGCAAGGTGGACAAATCGGACGCGGCCATCGCGTGCCGGGGCCGCGGCCGCGGATGCGTCTCCAGCACACCGTCGATGATCTCGGCGACGAGATGCGCGGGGACAGCCTCCAGATCCGCGTAAGTCGCCTGCCGGACAGCCGCCTCAGCCATGGTCGGCAGCCATCGCTAGTTGAGGCCGCCGGGGTCGAGCCCCTCGGCCTCCCAGCCCGCGCGGATGCGCTCGACCGCCTCCTCCTCCGACATGTCGGTCTCCAGCGCGTAGGCGCGGGCTGCCTGCCGGGCGAGATCGGCCAGGAGCCGGCCCCAGGTGGCCGGGTCGTCGAAGGAGCGGCGGAGGGCCACGCTCACCGCGCCATCGACCACGGCGGCGCGCAGCACCTCGATGCCGCCCTGTTCGAGGGCGTCGGGCGGGATGGCGAGTTCGGCGAAGTCGCTGCTGGAATCTTGGCTCATGGCGCGCCGGCTGTTCCTTGGGCCCCCTGCCGGGACGGAGGCGGGGACATGCGCCCCGCCCGCGCGCCCGTCACTTGTAGCAGACGCTCTTGGCGGCCTCGACCACCTCCGCCACATTCGGCAGCGCCAGCTTCTCCAGATTCGCCGCGTAGGGCATCGGCACGTCCTTGCCGGTGATGCGCAGGACCGGAGCGTCCAGGAAATCGAAGGCGTCGACCATCAGGCGCGCCACGATCTCGGCGCCGACGCCGGATTGCGGGAAGCCCTCCTCGACGGTGATGCAGCGGCCGGTCTTCTTCACCGATTCCACCACCGTCTCGGTGTCCATCGGGCGGATCGTGCGCAGGTCGATCACCTCCGCCTCGATGCCCTGCTCGGCCAGGGCCTGCGCGGCCTTGAGGGCGTAGGTCATGCCGATCGCGAAGGACACGATGGTCACGTCGCTGCCGGTCCGGTGGATCCGCGCCTTGCCGATCGGCAGCACGAAGTCGTCGAGCTGCGGCACCGGGAAGGACTGCCCGTACAGGATCTCGTTCTCGAGGAAGATCACCGGGTTCGGGTCGCGGATCGCGGCCTTGAGCAGGCCCTTGGCGTCGGAGGCCGTGTAGGGCGCGATCACCTTGAGGCCCGGCACGTTGGAGTACCACGCGGCGTAGTCGTGGCTGTGCTGGGCGGCGACGCGGGCGGCCGCGCCGTTCGGGCCGCGGAACACGATCGGGCAGCCGAGCTGGCCGCCGGACATGTAGAGGGTCTTGGCCGCCGAGTTGATGATCTGGTCGATCGCCTGCATGGCGAAGTTGAAGGTCATGAACTCCACGATCGGCTTCAGCCCGGCGAGCGCCGCGCCGACGCCGATGCCGGCGAAGCCGTGCTCGGTGATCGGGGTGTCGACCACGCGCTTCGGTCCGAATTCCTGCAGCAGGTTCTGGGTGACCTTGTAGGCGCCCTGATACTCGGCGACCTCCTCGCCCATGACGAAGACGTCGCCGTCGCGGCGCATCTCCTCGGCCATGGCGTCGCGCAGGGCCTCGCGGACCGTCTGGGTGACCATCGGCGTGTCGGCCGGGAACTCCTCCATCACCGGCTCTCGGGCCTTGTTGGTGATGACGGCGGGTGCCGCCGGCGCCTTCGGGGCGTCGTCGCCGGTCTTGGCGGCGGGCGCGGGCTTGTCGGCCATGCCCTCGGCCTGCATGTCGGGCGTCGGCGCCGGATGGCCGCCGGCGCCGTTGGGCTTCGCCCCGCCGCCGGACTGGACGCTCGCCGGATCCTCGCCCTCGCCGGCGATGACGGCGATCGGCGTGTTGACCGCGACGCCCTCGGTGCCCTCCGCGATCAGGATCTTGGCGAGCACGCCCTCGTCGATCGCCTCCACCTCCATGGTGGCCTTGTCGGTCTCGATCTCGGCCAGCACATCGCCGGACTTGATCGGGTCGCCCTCCTTCTTCAGCCACTTGGCGAGCTTGCCCTCCTCCATGGTGGGCGAGAGGGCGGGCATCAGGATGTCGGTCGCCATGCTCAGCTCTGCGGTCGTCGTCTCGTTCGGGGGGCGGCCAGCGTCGTCGGCGACGCGCTCAGGCGTGCGCGTCCAGCAGGATGTCGGTCCACAGCTCGGACGGATCCGGCTCGGGATCGTTGGTGGCGAACTCGGCCGAGGCGTTCACCGTCTCGCGGACCTTGGCGTCGGTGGCCTTCAGCTCGGCTTCGGGCACGCCGTGCAGCTCGAGCAGGCGCTTGCGCACCATCTCGATCGGATCGTGCTCGTCGCGCATCTTCGAGACCTCGTCCTTGGTCCGGTACTTGGCCGGATCGGACATGGAGTGGCCGCGATAGCGGTAGGTCTGCATCTCCAGGATGTACGGCCCCTGGCCGCTGCGGGCATGCTCGATCGCCCGGGTGGCGGCCTCGCGGACGGTGCGCACGTCCATGCCGTCGACCTGCTCGCCCGGGATGCCGAAGGAGAGGCCGCGCTTCGAGAAGTCGGTCTGCGCCGAGGCCCGGGCCACCGAGGTGCCCATGGCGTAGCGGTTGTTCTCGATGACGTAGACGACCGGCAGCTTCCAGAGCGCCGCCATGTTGAAGCTCTCGTAGACCTGGCCCTGGTTGGCCGCGCCGTCGCCCATATAGGTCAGGCTGACCTTGCCGTTCTCCCGGTAATGGTCGGCGAAGGCGAGGCCCGTGCCGAGGGAGACTTGTGCGCCGACGATCCCGTGACCGCCGAAGAACTGCTTCTCGCGGCTGAACATGTGCATCGAGCCGCCCTTGCCGCGGCTGTAGCCGCCGCGGCGGCCGGTCAGCTCGGCCATGACGCCCTTCGGGTCCATGCCGCAGGCCAGCATGTGGCCGTGGTCGCGGTAGCCGGTGATGACCTGGTCGCCGTCGACCGAGGCCATCTGCATGCCGATCACCACGGCCTCCTGGCCGATATAAAGGTGGCAGAAGCCGCCGATCAGGCCCATGCCGTAGAGCTGGCCGGCCTTCTCCTCGAAGCGCCGGATCAGCAGCATCTCGTGGTAGGCGTGGAGATCCTCGTCCCGGGTGAATTGCGGCATGTTGGGCGCCGGCTTGTGCGCCTCGGCCGCCTGAGGGCTCGCGGCCTGCGATTGGGAGGACGAAGCGTCCTTGGCAGGCTCCTTGGCGGCGTCCATCGGCGCTCTCCCCGTGATTCCACGCGACGTGGTGGGGGTGTAGGACAGCGAGGATTGGAAAGCGAGGGCTGCCGCTCTGACAGGAAGCCGCTCTTGTCAGAGGACTTTCGGGGCGGACTCCCGGGGCCCGGCGGCGATCAGGGCGTGATGATGACCACGTCGTTGGCGTGGACCCGGCCGAGCACGATCCGCGCCCGTTCCTCCAGGAGGTCGCGGTCGATCTGGTCGCTCTTCAGCAGCGCGACCCGGTGCTCCCAGGTGGCGCGCTCGGCCCGCACGGCGGCGAGTTCCTGATTGAGGCCGTAGGCGCGGATTTTCAGCGCCTTCTTGGCTTCGAGTCCGCGGTTGCCGCTCTCGGCCTGCCACACGAAATAGCCGACCACGAGCGCCGACAGGGTCCAGAGACCCAGCGGCAACACAACCATTCTGACTCGGCGGCGCACGACCATGGCGCGACCCTCGCGCGGAAAGGTTAATGGTTCTTTGCGATCGTGCCGCGACAGGGTCGGGGCGCGATCGGCACGGACAGGGGCGAGGCTGAGGGATGGACCTGACGCATCTGGGACGCTGGGTCGCCGCGCACGCAACGGCGACCGACGACCACGACAGCCTGCTCTCCGGATTCTGCGAGGCGTTGGTCGGCGCGGGCATCCCCGTCTGGCGGGTCAGCGTCATGGCCCCGGCCCTCGACCCGACCCTGCGGGGCGTCAGCCTGAACTGGCACGCGGGCGAGGGGCTGTCCTTCGTGGCCAACGCCCACGGTGCCGACGAGGAGAGCGACTGGCTCCTGAGCCCCGTCTACGCGCTGGTGGAGAAGGGCGAGACCTTCGGCCGCTGGCGCCTCGACGCGCCCGAGCTGGAAACGGACTTTCCGGTCCTGAAGGCCCTCGGGGCACAGGGCGGCGTTGATTACGTGCTGCACATCGTCGAGTTTGCGCCCGGCACCGCGCTGCGCGGCATCGCGGTCTCGTTCTGCACCCGCGGCGCTGGCGGCTTCACCGAGGCGCACCTGTCGGCCATCGCCGACGTCCTGCCGTTCCTGACGCTGGCGATCGCCAAGATGAGCTTGGCCCACACGTTCCGCGAGGTGTCGGCGACCTATCTCGGCCGTTCCACCGCCGAGCGGGTGCTCGACGGCCAGATCCGGCGGGGCGAGGGGCGGGTCATTCCGGCCGCCATCCTGCTGACGGACCTGCGCGGCTTCACGGCGCTGGCCGACCGGGTCGATCCGGCCGACATGGTCACGTGGCTCAACGAGCATTTCGACGCGCTGGGCGACCCGGTGGCGCGGCACGGCGGCGAGATCCTGAAATTCCTGGGTGACGGGTTCCTGGCCATCTTCCCGGTGCCGGACGCCGACACCCTCCCCTGCCCGGTCTGCGGCGGCGCCCTGGATGCCGCGACCGAGGGGCTCGCCGCCAACGCGGCGCTCAACGACCGCCGCCGCGCCGCGGGTCTGCCGGAGCTGCCGGCCGAGTGCGTCGTGCATTTCGGGACGGTCATCTACGGCAATGTCGGGACCGAGCGGCGCCTCGACTTCACGATCATCGGGCGGGCGGTCAACGAGGCCAGCCGGATCGAGAGCCAGTGCGCGGCCCTCGGCCATGCGCTCCTGGTCTCGGATTCCTTCGCCGAGCGGTGCGCCCGGCGGCTGGAGCCTGTCGGGACGATCGAGTTGCGGGGCCTGTCGCGGCCGATGCGGGTCTGGACCGTGCCGGCAGAGCCGTCCGATGCCGCGTCGGCCTGAGGCGGCGCAGGCTGCGGGGCCCGGAAGACCGGCCTCCCGTCCCGCCGCCGCCCTCAGAACAGCGCACAGCCCCGCTGCAGCACCAGCCCGACGGCGCCCTGGGCGAAGTGCTCCCGGTACTCTTCCTTGATGCTGCGCAGGGCCGCGACCGCCTCGGGCGTCGCCCCGGTGACGATGAGGACGATGCGGGCAGCCTCATGCACGCGCCGTCCGTCCGGCCCGCGCCACTGGCCCCGACCGGAGAACACCGTCAGCCCGTCCGGGAAGCGGGGGGTGATCCGCTCGGCCAGGAACCGGTCGAAGGCCCGCTGCGGGATGCGGCCGCCGTCCGGCCGCGACAGGCCGAACAGCAGTTGCGCGCTGAGCGTCGGGCGTGCGCCGTCGCAGAGCGGGTCGGCACAGGCTGGGCCGGCCGCTCCGAGGGCGAGCAGACCGGTCAGCAGGATCCGCCGGATCAGCGCCGGGCGAGCTGCTTGAGCGCCGCCGGGCCGGCATAGAGCGCCTGCGGGCCCAGGCCTTCCTCGATGCGGATCAGCTGGTTGTACTTGGCCAGTCTGTCCGAGCGGGCGAGCGAGCCGGTCTTGATCTGCCCGCAATTGGTGGCGACCGCGAGGTCGGCGATGGTCGAATCCTCGGTCTCGCCGGAGCGGTGCGACATCACCGCGGTGTAGCCGGCGCGCTGGGCCATATCGACCGCCGCCAGGGTCTCGGTGAGCGATCCGATCTGGTTGACCTTGATCAGGATCGAGTTGGCCGTGCCCTCCGCGATGCCGCGGGACAGGCGCTCGACGTTGGTGACGAACAGGTCGTCGCCCACGAGCTGGCACTGCGCGCCGATCTTGTCGGTCAGGAGCTTCCAGCCGGCCCAGTCGTCCTCCGACATGCCGTCCTCGATGGAGACGATCGGATAGGTGGCGACGAGCTGCGCGAGGTAATCGACCTGCGCCTCGATGGTGCGGGTCTTCCCCTCGCCCTCGTAGGCGTAGGCGCCGTCCTTGAAGAACTCGGTGGCGGCGCAGTCGAGCGCCAGGGCCATGTCCTGGCCGGGCTTGAAGCCGGCGGCGCTGATCGCCTCCATCACGAAGTCGAGAGCGGCCTCGGCGGATGGCAGGTTCGGAGCGAAGCCGCCTTCGTCGCCGACATTGGTGTTGTGGCCGGCCTTCTTCAGCTTGCCCTTGAGGGTGTGGAACACCTCGGAGCCCATGCGCACGGCCTCGGCGAGCGAATCGGCGCCCACCGGCATGATCATGAATTCCTGGAAGTCGATCGGGTTGTCGGCATGCGCCCCGCCGTTGATGATGTTCATCATCGGCACCGGCAGCACCCGGCCCTGCACGCCGCCGACGTAGCGGTAGAGCGGCAGGCCGGACGCCTCGGCCGCGGCCTTCGCCACCGCCAGCGAAACGCCCAGGATCGCGTTGGCACCGAGCCGCGCCTTGTTGGGCGTGCCGTCGAGCTCGATCATCGCCTCGTCGACCGCGACCTGATCCTCGGCCTCCATGCCGCCGATCGCGTCGAGGATCTCGGTCTGGGCCGCCTCGACCGCCTTGAGGACGCCCTTGCCGAGGAACCGATTCTTGTCGCCGTCGCGCAGCTCCACGGCCTCGTGGGCGCCGGTGGAGGCGCCCGACGGCACCGCGGCGCGGCCGAAGGAGCCGTCCTCCAGGATGACGTCGACTTCGACCGTGGGGTTGCCGCGGCTGTCGAGAATCTCGCGGGCGCTGATATTGGTGATCGCGGTCATGGAACGTCCTCTCGCGGGGGCCGCGGGTCGGTGGCCGCGCCCAAATCAGAGGGTGCGGCGCATCGCGGCGGCTTATCCGTCAAGCGGCGGCCGGCGGCAAGCGTCGGGACGGGCGGCGCACAGCCCGGTCCACCCGGGAAAGCGTCGCGGATCAGACAGATGCGCGCGGCGCCGACAGGCTTTATATGCCCGCCATGACCTCCGCCAACGACCTCCAGCTCGGCCAGCCGACGCCCTTCCCCACCTCCCCCGAGGAGGCGCGACTCGACCGGGTCCCGAACCCGCACGCGGACACCGACTACGTCGCCCGGTTCACCGCGCCCGAATTCACCTCGATCTGCCCGGTCACCGGGCAGCCGGATTTCGCGATCCTGGTGATCGACTACGTGCCCGGCGACTGGCTCGTGGAGTCGAAGTCGCTGAAGCTCTACCTCGGCTCATTCCGCAACCACGGCGCGTTCCACGAGGATTGCACCGTGGCGATCGGCAAGCGGCTGCGCGACCTCCTGGAGCCGCGCTACCTGCGCATCGGCGGCTTCTGGTATCCCCGCGGCGGCATCCCGATCGACGTGTTCTGGCAGACGGGCGAGCTGCCGAAGAACGCGTGGCTGCCGGATCCGGGTGTGCCGCCCTACCGCGGACGCTGATCGGCCAAACGAAAAGGGCGACCGGCTCGCGCCGGTCGCCCCCGATCCATCCGGATCTCAGATCTCAGTAGCCGTAGCCGTAGTAGCCGTAGCCCGGAGCCGCGTAGCCGTAGCCGCCGCCGTAGACCGGGGCGTAGCCGTAGCCGTAGGACGGGGCGTAGCCGTAGCCACCGCCGTAGTAGCTGTCGCGGGCCGCGCCCGCGGCGATCGCACCGGCGGCGAGGCCGGCGATGCCGAGGCCGATGGCGGCACCGGTGCCGATGCCGCGGCGGCCGCGGTAGTAGCCGTGGCCGTAGCCGCCGTAACCGCCGTGGTAGCCCCACGGACGCGCCTCGGCGCCCGTCGTGGCGGCGACGCTGCCAATGGCCATGGCGGCGGCGGTGGCGATGATACCGATCTTGCGCATAGTGTTCCTTCTCGATCCTCGATCGAACATGCCCGATAACGTTGTCGCCCCGATACCGTTCCAGATCTCGCCCGGAGTTTTGGTGCGTATGCGCACACAGTCGGGATCCTGAACCGTTGTTCATCAGCGCTCGCGCCGCCGTGATTGCGGTCAAGCTTGAGCGTTCGCCTGTGGAGCACGCCCGAACTCTTTCGAAGAGCCTGGCGCGGCCGCGGCCGGCGACGGTGGCCGCGGGGGCCCGACGGCGGCGCATTGGCGATCGGCCGGGCCCGGCGGCGGAAATCCGCCCTCCTCCGGGGCGGTCGTGCTACGGTTCCGTCCGGAGGACCGACGATGGATGCCTGGACCCTGATCCGCGACAGCTTCGCGCCCCTGCCCGGCAAGCGGATCCTCGACATCGGCTGCGGGCCCGGGGCGCTCGCGCGCCGGCTGGCTGACGCCGGCGCGGCGGTCACCGGCATCGACCCCGGTGGGGCGGCGCTCGCCCGGGCGCGGGAGACCGTGCCGGAGGCGCGCTTCGAGTCCGCGACCGGCGAGGCCCTGCCCTTCCCCGATGCCGGCTTCGACGGCGCCGTGATGCTGAACGCCCTGCACCACGTGCCGGACCCGGCGGCCGCCCTCGCCGAGGCGGCGCGCGTGCTGGTCCCGGGCGGCCGGCTCGTCGTGGTGGAGCCCCTGGCGGAGGGCAGCTTCTTCGACGCCCTGCGGCCGATCGAGGACGAGACGGCGGTCCGGGCCGCGGCCCAGGCGGCCATCGCCGACGCCCTGGCCCGCCGCGGCTACGCGTGCCGCCGCGACGTGACCGTCGAGCGGCGGGAGCACTTCGAGTCCCTCGACGCCTTCCTCGCCCGCGTCAGCGCCGTGGACCCGGCCCGCGCCGCGACCATCCGGGACCGGCGCCCCGTGATCGCGGAGGCTTTCCACAAGGCGGCCGCGCGCGAGGCGGACGGGCGGTTCGGCCTCGTCCAGCCCCTGCGGATCCACGTGCTGGAGCCGGAGGCCGCCTGAGCCGCTCAGGCGGTCCGGCGCTTGGCGAGGCGGTCGAAGGCGAGGAGTTCCTCGAGCAGCGCCGGCAGGTCCTTCAGCGCCACCATGTTGGGGCCGTCTGAGGGGGCCCGGTCCGGGTCGGGATGCGTCTCGATGAACACGCCCGCCACGCCCACCGCCACGGCGGCGCGGGCGAGGACGGCGACGAATTCCCGCTGGCCGCCGGAACTCGCCCCCTGGCCGCCGGGCTGCTGCACCGAGTGGGTGGCGTCGAACACCACCGGCGCGCCCCGCGTGACCTGCGCCATGATCGGCAGACTGCGCATGTCCGAGACCAGGGTGTTGTAGCCGAAGGAGGCGCCGCGCTCGGTGACGATGACGTTGGGATTGCCGGCCTCCGTCACCTTGGCGGCGACGTGCTTCATGTCCCAGGGCGCCAGGAACTGACCCTTCTTGATGTTGACCGCCCGGCCGGTCGCGGCCGCGGCCAGCAGCAGGTCGGTCTGGCGGCACAGGAAGGCGGGGATCTGGAGCACGTCCACCGCCTCGGCGGCGGGGGCGCATTGCTCGGCGGCGTGCACGTCGGTCAGCACCGGCAGCCCGAGGGTTTCGCGGATCTCGGCGAAGACCGGGAGCGCCCCGTCGAGGCCGATGCCCCGGGCGGCGCTGCCGGAGGTGCGGTTGGCCTTGTCGAAGGAGGTCTTGAACACGAGACCGACGCCGAGGCCCGCGGCCATCTCCTTGAGGGCGGCGGCGATCTCCAGGGCGTGCTGGCGCCCTTCGAGCTGGCATGGGCCGGCGATCAGCGTCAGCGGCAGGTGGTTGGCGAAGCGGACGCCGCCGACTTGGACGACGGGGCCGGGTGTCTCGATCTGCGACATGCGGGCCGGTCTAGCCCGCGCGGCGGATCCGCGAAAGCCCGGGCCTGTGGGCCAGCCGGCAGACGGTGAGGTCGTCCCTCAGGCCATCGGTCCGGGGCCCGGTCTCGCACAGCATCAGGATCGGGCCGATCCCGCCCCGGCGCGGGGCCTGCGCCAGAAGGCTGGCCTGGTGGAGGTTGAGCGCCAGAACCTCGGCCGAGGCGGCGTCAGCCCCGGCCAGCGCCCGCGCCGCGCGGCCGATCAGGATGAAGTAGCCCGGGGGCGGCTCGCGATCGAGGGACGCCACGGTGAGCCGGGCGGGGGCGCGGCAATCGAGGCTCATCCGCTCGGCATCCTGCGCCCGGAATACCGCGACGGGGCCCGTCCGACCGGCCAGGGAGGCTCCGGTCGCGCGGATCACCGTCGCGGCGAGCGTGTCGCAGGCGTCGGCGGCGCGGGCTGGTGCGGATCCGAGACTGAACACGCCGACGAAGACAGTCAGAGCGGAGAGGCGCAGCATGGGGAAATCCGCGGCAGGACAGGTCGGCACGCAGCAGATAGCGCGGGTTGCCCCAGCCGCGTAGCCGCGGCGCGACAAATGCCGACTGCGCATGGACAGGGCATCCTGGATGCCCGATCTGAGCGGGCGGCGCGGCGCCGCACGCCGCTCGCAGATCAGGCTCCGTCGCGGCCATGCTTCGAACCGTCCTCGCCTCCGCCCTCCTGGCCCTGGCGCTGCCCGGCGGCGTCTCCGCGGAGCCGCAACCGCAGCCGACCTACGGGCCTGAACTCGAGGGCTTCGCCTACCCGTTCCCAGTGGAGCGGTTCCTGTTCACCTCGCAGCGCCAGCCGCTGCAGATGGCCTATCTCGACGTCCGACCGGCGACGCCGAACGGCCGCACCGCCGTGCTGCTGCACGGCAAGAACTTCTGCGCCGCCACCTGGGAGAGCCAGATTCGGGCGCTCAGCGCCGCCGGGTACCGGGTGATCGCGCCGGACCAGATCGGTTTCTGCAAGTCGAGCAAGCCGGCGGCCTACCAGTTCACCTTCCCGCAGCTCGCCGAGAACACCCACGCCCTCCTGGCCAAGCTCGGGATCGAGCGTCCGGTCCTGGTCGGCCATTCCACGGGCGGCATGCTGGCCGCCCATTACGCCCTGCTCTACCCCAAGGCGGTGGAGCAGCTCGTGCTGGTCAACCCGATCGGCCTGGAGGACTGGGCCGCCAAGGGCGTGCCGCCGACCTCGGTGGAGCACTGGTACGAGCGCGAGCTGAAGGTGACGGCGGAGTCGATCCGGGCCTACGAGACGGCGACCTACTATGCCGGCCAGTGGGAGCCCCGCTACGAGCCCTGGGTGACGATGCTGGCGGGTCTCAACGGCGGCCCCGGCAAGGAGGCGGTCGCCTGGGATTCGGCGCTCCTCTACGACATGATCGTCACCGAGCCGGTGGTCTACCGGTTCCCGCAGATCGCGGTGCCGACCCTGCTGATGATCGGCCAGAAGGACAACACGGCGATCGGCAAGGACCTCGCCCCGCCGGAGGTGCGGGGCCGGCTCGGGAACTACCCGGAGCTCGGCAAGGCGGCCGCCCAGGCGATCCCGGGGGCCAGGCTCGTGGAGTTCCCGGCCCTGGGCCACGCGCCGCAGATGTCCGACCCCGAGGGATTCAACACGGCGCTGATCAAGGGGATGTCCGCGCCGTGAAAGTCCGGTCGTCTGCGTGCCGGCGCGGATGCATCTGACGGCGTGCTCGACCGGCCAATCCCGTCCTCGATCTCATCCTGGGGTGCCGAGCGATCGTTGATCGCCCGCCGCCTCAGGATGCGGGGGCGTGGTTCGGATCTCCGGCGATCGCCGACGACCGGCGATGACGGTCGTCGGCGTGGACCGGTCCTAGAAGTACGACTTCAGCACCCCGCGGCGGCGGACGTCGAGGGTCGCGCAGTGGAACGAGCCGCCGAACGGGCCGTAGCTGAGGAACGGCGCCGGGATCGGGTCGAAGCCCCAATCCTTCAGAGCCTTGATCAGCGTCGGCTGGCTCTGGTCGACGACGATCTTCTTCTCGGTGATCGCCAGGACGTTGATCGAGGTCCAGGGCGAGCACATCGAGATCTTGCTCATGAAGCCCTCGACCGGGTCGGGGCGCGGGGCGATCAGCACGTCCCACTTCTTGAGGACCGCCGGCAGCTTCTCGACGTCGACGTAGTCCGGGTTCACCAGCACCTTGCCGGGGGCCAGCGGCATGAACGACGAGTCGATGTGCATCGGCTGCGGGCAGCGGCTCTCGATCTCGTGGATGCGGAAGCCCGGGCCGAGGTGGCGGCGCAGCCACTCGATGCCCATCAGGTTCGTCACGTTGGAGCGGGTGACGAACAGGTCGCGGCCGCAGCGGACGAAGTCGGCGGCGTCGAAGACCGGCTCGAACTCGTTCACCGTGAACTGCATGGGCTCGCCGGCCTTCAGGTTCGGCACCCGGTAATCGTAGTTGTAGAGGTCGTCCGTGAGCTGCGGCCGCGGGGCCGAGGTCCAGCGGGCGCCGGCGCGGAAGTATTCCTTGAACAGCGACCGGTAGGCGTCGCCCTCGAAGTAGCGCGAGCGCCAGCACATCGGGCTCTCGATGATCTCGTCGCCGATGACGAGATACGGGTCGCGCGGGCAGGCCACGCAGAAGCCACGGGAGGACCAGCGCGGGGCCTTGAACTTCTTGGAGAAGTCCACCGCGTCCGGGCGGCGGACCTTCACGCCCTCGCCGGCCAGGATGGTGATGAAGTTGTCGAGCTCGGCCTGGGCGAGCTTCTTCATGAACTTCGGATACTTCCACCCGCTCGCCAGCCGGTAGAACGGCTGCGCGGCGCGCGGCAGGTTGAAGATCACCGTGAGGTGATGGGTCGGGATCGTGGCGCCGTCGAGGGAGCCGACGATCACCTCCTCCAGCGGATCCCACTCGTTCCAGGCCATGACCGGGGACTGGGGGGCCGGGACACCCGGTTCCATTCTGCCCGTAAGGCCGCCGGCATGCGTTTCGTCGGTCACGGCCTCGAGGGCCGTGATCGGTGATTCGCGCTCCATGACGTGTGCCCCTTCTGCGACGTGCCGCGGCCTTCTGCGTAGGCGCTCAAGCCCCGCGCCGCTTTGGCACCCGGTGTGTCAAACGGGTGATAGACACCGCTAATCCGTGCTGCAACGTGACAGAAACGTTCCCGGGCCGACGGACCTATTTCTGCCGCGACCGTGACCGATTTCCCGCATCAAGCCTTTTGCGAGCTTGAAAGACGACAATGAAGCGCCTCACGACCCTGGCCTCGATCGCCGGTCTGTGCACGGTCGTCGGCCTGTTCATGTCCTCCGGACTGGAGGATGTGTCGGCCGCCGTCGTGAGCGCCGGCTGGGGCGCCGCCCTGGTGGTGCTCGCCCGCATCGTGGCCGTCGCCTGGGCGGGGCTCGGCTGGTACGTGGTCTTTCCGCGGGCCGCGGCCAAGCTCGCCGACTGCGTGTCCCTCCGCTTCGTCCGTGAGGGCATCAACACGCTGCTGCCCGTTGCCACCGTCGGCGGCGACTTCGTCGGCGCGCGCCTCCTGTCGAAGCGCAACGTCCCCGGCGCGCTCGCGGGCGCCAGCATGTTCGTCGATCTGATGACCCAGGCGCTGACACAGCTCCTGTTCACCGTGGTCGGCCTCGCCCTACTGGTCCTGATCTCCGGCGACGGCCCGATCGCCCACACGGTCGAGGGCGGCCTGGCCCTGGCGGTCCCGGCCCTCGGCGCCTTCTACCTGATCCAGCGGCGGGCCGGGCACCGCCTGATCCAGGGGCTGCTCAGCCGCTTCGCCTCGGGGCGCGAATGGCGCGCCTTCGGCGCGATCGACCAGCTCTACGACAGCCTGCGCCGGCTCTACGGCAACCACGGGCGTTTCGCGCTGGCTCTGGCGGTGCACCTCGCCGGCTGGGTGATCGGAACGCTGGAGGTCTACGTCTGCCTGCGCTTCATGGGCTATCCCATCGATTTCGCGCAGGCGCTGATGATCGAGAGCCTCGCCCAGGCGGTGCGCGGCGCGGCCTTCGCGGTGCCCGGTGCCCTCGGCGCGCAGGAGGGCGGCCTGATCGCCCTCTGCGGCCTGTTCGATATCCCGGCCGAGGCGGCGCTCGCCCTCTCCCTGGTCAAGCGCTTCGCCGATCTCGGCGTCGGGCTCCCGAGCCTCCTGCTCTGGCACCGGATCGAGTCCAAGCTCCGGTCCGAGGCGCCCGAGGAGGAGGAGCGCGAGCCGGTGCCGGAGGCCGGACGCAAGGCCAAGAGGATCGCGCCGCCCGCGACGCTGGGGCCGTTCTACAGCTACGCCCCGCCGCGCATGGGGTCGCGGCTCGGTGACGGCGAGGAGTTGAAGAAGTGCGCCTGACCCGCCGGCTCGCGGCCGCCCTCGTCGCCGCTCCCTTGAGCACCGTTCCCTCGATCACCGTTCCCTTGGCCCTGCCCCTGCTCGCCGCGGGTCCCGCCTGGGCTGCCGACGAGGCCGCCGTTCAGACCGTGCGCGACCTCTACGCCGCCTTCGCGGCGGCGCTGAAGGATGGCCCGAGCCCCCTGCCGGCGCGGGTCGAGGCCGTCGGGCCGGCGATCGAGAAGGCGTTCGATTTTCCCGCCATGACCCGCATCGCCGTGGGCTCGAAATGGTCGAGCTTCACCCCGGAGCAGCAGGCGGCGGTGATCGACGCCTTCAAGCGCAGCCTGACCGTCACCTACGCCAACCGGCTGGCCCGCGCCGCCGGCGGCAAGTTCGAGGTGACCCCGAAGATCGAGGAGCGCGGCGCCCAGCGCGTGGTGCCGACCCGCGTCACCGCGGCGGATGGCGACGATTCCGCCGTGGACTTCGTGGTCAACGCCGACAACCGCATCCAGGACGTGCTGCTCAACGGCGATGTCAGCGAGATCGCCGCGCAGCGCAACGCCCTGTCGGCGCCGCTGAAATCCGGGGGGGCCGACGGCGTCGTGAAGTTCCTTCGGGCGCGGGCCGACGGCATGCTCGCCGCGAAGCCGACGCCGTGAGCGTCGTCTCCGCCAGTGCCGACTTGAACCGGCCGTTCGCGGCCTTCGCCGCCTGAGGCGGCCGGACGACCGCACGGATCCGACCGGATGGATGTCTCTTCGCTGGCGCTGCTCGGCCTCTCGTGGCTTTCGCTGCTCTGCCTGATCCTGGCGGCGGCGGGCTGCGTCTACGGCTTGGCCGCCGCCGTCTGCGCCGGCCGCTACGCGGCACGCCGCCCCCCGGTGCTTGCCGGCGGCGCGGCCCGGCCTTCCGTGACCGTCCTCAAGCCGCTCTGCGGTCTCGAGCCGAACCTCTACGCGAATCTCGAGACCGTGCTGCGCCAGGACTATGCCGGGCCGGTCCAGATCCTGTTCGGCGTCCAGAGGACCACCGATCCGGCGATCGGCGTGGTGGAGCGGCTGCAGCAGGCCTATCCCGATGCCCGCATCGACCTCGTGATCGACAGCCGCCAGCACGGCTCGAACCGGAAGGTCTCGAACCTGATCAACATGGCCGAGGCCATCGCCCACGACGTGGTGGTGTTGGCCGACAGCGACATGGTGGTCGGCCCCGACTATCTGGAGCGCCTCGTGGCGGAGCTGTCGCAGGACGGCGTCACGGGCGTCACCTGCCTGTATCACGGCGTGCCCGCGTATCGCGGCCTCTACGACCAGCTCTCGACGCTCGCGATCGACACGCAGTTCCTGCCCAACGTGGTGATGGGCCTGAGCCTCGGATTGGCGAAGCCCTGCTTCGGCTCCACCGTGGCCTTCACCCGGGCGAGCCTCGAGGCGGTGGGGGGCTTCCGCACCTTCCGCAACGATCTCGCGGACGATTACGCCATCGGCGCCGCCCTGCGCGGCCTCGGGGGCCGTGTGGCGATCCCCAGCTTCACCATCGGCCATACCAGCGTCGACACCGACCTCGCCGGCCTGTGGCGGCACGAGCTGCGCTGGAACCGCACCATCCGCACCGTCGATCCGGCCGGCTATGCCGGCTCGATCGTCACCCACGCCTTCCCCCTCGCCCTGCTGGGCGCCCTCCTGCCCGGCGCCGGCACCGGCGCGCTCTGGGTCGCCGCTGCGGCGCTGGCGAGTCGGGTCCTGCTCTGTCGGCAACTGGAGCGTGCCTTCGGCTTGGCTCCGCACCCCTACGGACTGTTGCCGATCCGCGACATCCTCTCCTTCCTGAACTTCTCCTGGGCCTTCGTGTCGGGGGCGGTGACATGGAAAGGTCACGATTATCACGTGGTTGCGGATGGCACCCTGATCCCGGACGCCGAACTCGGCCGCGATGCCGGCGCGCCCACCCGCTGATCCCGGCTCTCGCTTCCTTCCCCCTCCCCCCGGCATTGCCCTGAGGCCTTGAACCCCATGCGCACGCTCTTCCTCCAGGCCCCCACCTTCGACGGTTTCGACGGCGGTGCCGGCTCCCGCTATCAAGCCAAGCGCGAGATCAAGTCGTTCTGGTACCCGACCTGGCTGGCCCAGCCGGCCGCCCTGGTGCCGAATTCGAAGCTGATCGACGCGCCGCCGCACAACATCAAGCTTCCCGAGATCGTGGCCCAGGCCAACGATTTCGACCTCGTCGTGCTCCACACCTCGGTGCCGTCGTTCAAGTCCGACGTGAAGACGATCGAGGCGCTGAAGGCCGCCAACCCGAAGCTGATCGCCGGCCTGATCGGCGCCAAGGTCGCGGTCGACGCCGCCGGCGCCATGGCCCAGGCCCCGGTGGTCGATTTCTGCGCCCGCAACGAGTTCGACTTCACCGTCAAGGAAGTCGCCGAGGGCGTCCCGATGTCGGAGATCAAGGGCCTGTCCTATCGCGACGCCAACGGTGTCGTGGTCCATAACGAGGACCGCGAGATCATGACCGACATGGACCAGCTGCCCTTCGTCACCAGCGTCTACAAGCGCGACCTGGAGATGGAGAAGTACTTCATCGGCTACCTGAAGCACCCCTACATCTCGTTCTACTCCGGCCGGGGCTGCAAGAGCCGCTGCACCTTCTGCCTCTGGCCGCAGACGGTCGGCGGCCACACCTACCGCACCCGCTCGGTCGCCCACGTGATCGAAGAGATCAAGTACTGCCTGAAGGAGTTCCCGCAGACCAAGGAGTTCTTCTTCGACGACGACACCTTCACCGACAACCTCCCGCGCGCCGAGGAGATCGCCCGCGAGCTCGGCAAGCTTGGCGTCACGTGGTCGTGCAACGCCAAGGCGAACGTGCCGCGCGAGACCCTGAAGGTGCTCAAGGAGAACGGCCTGCGCCTGCTGCTGGTCGGCTACGAGTCCGGCAACCAGACCATCCTGCACAACATCAAGAAGGGCATGCGGGTCGAGGTCGCCGAGAAGTTCACCAAGGATTGCCACGACCTGGGCATCGCCATCCACGGCACCTTCATCCTCGGCCTGCCGGGCGAGACCAAGGAGACGATCCAGGAGACGATCGCCTTCGCCAAGCGGATCAACCCGCACACGATCCAGGTCTCCCTGGCCGCGCCCTACCCGGGCACGTTCCTGTACAAGCAGGCGGTGGAGAACGGCTGGCTCGACATCGAGAACGCCGAACTCGTCGACGAGAACGGCGTGCAGGTCGCGCCGCTGCACTACCCGCACCTCTCGCACACCGAGATCTTCACCTCGGTCGAGGAGTTCTACAAGAAGTTCTACTTCCGGGCGCCGAAGATCGCCTCGATCGTGAGCGAGATGGTGCGCTCGCCCGACATGATGAAGCGCCGCCTGCGCGAGGGCGTCGAGTTCTACCGCTTCCTCAAGGAGCGTCAGGGCACCGCCAAGGCGGCTTAAGTCAGGGGTCCGGGGCCTACGGCCCCGGCGGGGAGCGGGGCAGAGCCCCGTCCCCTACCCAGGGCTCCGCCCTGGACCCGCGAGAGGGCACGCCCTCTCGACACCCGTTACGAGGTTTGCGTGAAGCGTCTGGTCGTCACCGCGGACGATTTCGGGCTGAGCCCCGAGGTCAACGAGGCCGTCGAGCAGGCCCATCGCGACGGGATCCTCACGGCGGCGAGCCTGATGGTCTCGGCGCCGGCCGCCGCCGACGCGGTGGCGCGGGCCCGGCGGATGCCGTCCCTGCGGGTCGGGCTGCACCTCGTCCTCGTCGAGGCGTGGCCCACCCTCCCCGCCGCGGACCTGCCCGACCTGACCGACGCGGCCGGCCTGATGCGCGCCGACATGGGGCGCCTCGGCCTCGACTTCGCCCGCAAGCCCGCCGCCCGGCGGCAGCTCGCGGCCGAGATCCGCGCCCAATTCGAGGCCTACCGGGCGACCGGCCTGCCGCTGGACCATGTCAACGCCCACAAGCATTTCCACGTCCATCCGCTGATCGCGGGCGCGGTGCTACGCATCGGCCGCGACTTCGGCATGCGCGCCCTGCGGGTGCCCCGGGAGCCGCGGGAGATCCTGCGCCGCGCCGAGCCCGGAGCGCGGCCGCGGGCCGCCCTCGACATCGCCCCCTGGGCGGCGCTGCTCGCCGTGCGCGCCCGTCAGGCCGGGCTGCTGATCCCCGACCGCACCCTCGGCCTGGCCTGGTCCGGCGCCATGACACCGGTGCGCGTCGCGGCGCTGCTGGCCCAGCTCCCCGACGGCCTGACCGAACTCTACACCCATCCGGCCACCGGCGGCGGCTTCCCGGGCGAGGCGCCGGGCTACCGCTATGCCGACGAGCGCGATGCGCTGACCGCCCCCGCCTCCCGCGCGGCAGCCGAAGCCTCGGGCGCGATCCGCGGCGGCTTCTCCGACTTCCTCACTTGACCAGCGCCGATATCTGACTTTAGTCAGATAAAATGACGTCCGCCGAGATCGCCCGTGTCCGCCGGTTCGCCCGTGCCGTCACCGCCGAGGTCGGTGCGCTCGACTCCTCGTTCCTCGGCCGGGGCCGTCCCCTGGGGGCCGCACGCGTCCTGAACGCGATCGGGGCCGGGCGCACGGAGGTCGGCGCGATCCGCACCTATCTCGGCCTCGATTCCGGCCTGATGAGCCGTCTCCTGCGGGGCCTGGAGGAGGAGGGACTGGTCGCGACGGCGCCGCATCCCGCGGATGCCCGTCGCCGGATCGCGTCGCTGACCGAGGCCGGGCGGAGCGAGTTCGCGGCCTACGAGGCGCTGTCGGATGCCCGCGCCGTCGCCCTGCTGGAGCGCGCGCCGCAGGTGGACGCGCTCCTGCACGCCATGGACCGGGTCGCCCTGGTTCTCGGCCACGACGCCATCGCCATCACGGAGACTGATCCGACCGGCGCGGCGTCCCGCGCCTGCCTCGACGCCTACTACGCCGAGCTGGCCAGCCGATTCGCCGGCGGGTTCGACGTCGCGCGGTCGTGCGATCCCGAGGTTGCCGCCATGGTGCGCCCACGCGGCGTGTTCCTGCTCGCGAGCGGCGACGGCCTGCCGGTCGGATGCGTCGGGCTCAAGGGGAACGGCGGCGCGGTCGCGGAGATCAAGCGGCTCTGGATCGATCCCGCGGCCCGCGGGCTGGGCCTTGCCAAGCGGCTGATGCAGGCGGCCGAGGTGGCCGCCCGCGACCTCGGGATCCGGACGCTGCGGCTCGACACCAACAGTGCCCTCCCCGAGGCCCTGACGCTCTACCGGCGATCGGGCTGGGTGGAGATCGACCGGTTCAATGACGACCCCTACCCGGACCATTTCTTCGAGAAGGCCCTCTGAGGCCTTCCGTCGCGCCGGCCGCGACCGGCCGGCGCGACTCGGCCCGTCCTATTTGGCCGGCACCGGATCCTGGTGCGGGGCGGTCTTGCGCAGGGCCGCGCCAGCCGCCTTCTCGGCTTCCGGACGGTCATCGTCGGGCTGCGCCGGCGGCTCACCGAGGGTTGCCGGCACGACGAAGAACGCCGCCACCAGGGTGAAGAACAGCGACAGCGCCAGCAGCTTGCCCATGCTCGCCGTGCCCGGATGGCTCGACAAGACCAGCGATCCGAAGGCGCTGCCGGTGGTCAGCGCGGAGAAGAAGATCGCCCGGGTCAGGCTGGAGGCGAGCATGTCGGTCACGCCCGCCCGCCACGCGATCACGTAGTAGATGTGGAACGCCACGCCGACCGCGAGCATCAGCGGCAGGGCGATGATGTTGGCGAAGTTCAGCGGCATGCCGACGATGCGCATCGCCATGAGCGTCCAGAGGGTCGCGATCACCAGCGGGCCGAGGGTCATCGCCACGTCCCAGGGTTTCCGCAGGGCGACCGACAGGATGACGAAGATCAGCACGAAGGCCGTCACCGCCGCCTGCACGAAGGCGCCCAGGATCGTGTAGCTCGACTGCGTCGTGGCCACGGGCGCACCGGTGGCGTGCGGGGCGACCTTCAGGACCTCGTCCGAGAAGCGGCGCAGCACCGTGTCGTCGTTCGAATCACCCTTGGGGTGGACCTCGATGCGCGCACGCCCGTCCGCCGCCACCCAGTCGGCCTTGAGCTGCGGCGGCAGGTTCTCCAGCGTGATCTTCTCGGGATGCAGCAGGTCGCGCAGGCGCGCCAGCAGCGGCACGAGGTCCTTGGTCAGCGCAACCGAAGCCGCCTCGCGCATCTGCACCGGGCCGGCGGCGAGCTTGTCGAGGGTGCCGGCGAGGCGCTTGGCCTCCTGGGCGCCCTTCGCGTCGCCCTTGGCGTCGGTCGAGAGGCCGTTGAGCGCCGCGGCGGCGTCCTTGAGCGCCTTGACGTTGTCGGCGTCGGTCGGCGGCGGCGGCCGGCGGCCGGGATTGAGCACCGGGTCGAGGAGCTGGGCCGTATCGGCGACCTGGGCCAGCTTCTTGTCCTGGTCGCGCGGGACGAACGTGTCGATGCTGTTGACCGAGGCGGTGACCGGAAGGGCCAGAAGCGTCTTCGACAGCGCCGGGACTGCGTCGACGCTCGGCGCCAGCACGTCGATGAAGTTCGGGCTGGTCTCGGGATTCTTGATCAGGTCCAGATAGGTCGCGATGGACTGCGTCTTGGGGCTGCGCAGGTGCATCGGGTTCGAGTCGAACGGCAGGTGCCAGAGCAGAGGCGCCCCGGCCAGGGTCACGAGGCCGACGCCGATCAGGATCGGCTTGCGGTGCTGGATGATCCACGGATCGACGCCGACGAGCCAGTTGGTCTGCACCGCCGCCTTCTCGCCCACGGGCTTGAACACCGCGATCAGCGCGGGCAGCAGCGTCAGGGAGAACAGGAAGGCCACGACCATGCCGACGCCGGCGATCAGGCCGAGCTCCGACACGCCCCGGAAGGCCGTGGGCAGGAAGGCGAAGAAGCCCGCGACCAGCGACACCGCGGCGAGCGTCAGAGACCAGCCGACCCCGCGGGCGGCGGCGCGGATCGCGCTCTCCAGGGTCGGCTGCTCGTAGCGGTCCGCCCGGTAGCGCACCGAGAACTGGATGCCGAAATCGATGCCGAGCCCGACGAACAGGGCCGCGAAGGCCACCGAGATCGGGTTCAGCTCCTTGACCATGACGAGGCCCAGGGCGGCCGTGACCACGAGACCCGCGAAGGTGGTGATGATCACCGCGCCGACGAGCTTGCCCGAGCGCAGGGCCAGCCACAGGAACAGCACGATCGCGCCGACGATGATGCTGTTGTTGAGGCCCGCATCCTCCGACAGCGTCGCGAACTCCTCGTCCGCCACCGCCACCGTGCCGGTCAGGCGCATGCGCAGGCCGTTCTGCCCGTCGATCCCCAGATCCTTCGCGACGTTGCGGATCAGCTTGGTCGCCTGGTAGCCGGGCTCCAGGGCGTTGAAGTCGAGGACCGGCTGGATCACCACGAACTTCATCTTGTCGGTGACGCTGGTCTGGCCCCCCGACAGCAGCTCCTGCCACGACATCCGCGCCGGCTTGCCGGCCAGCACCTTCTGCAGCGTGTCGTCGATCTGCCCCATGGGCTTCTCGAGATCCTCGAGCTTGGCGTCGCCG
This sequence comes from Methylobacterium sp. UNCCL125, assembly GCF_900116795.1. Taxonomy (NCBI): domain Bacteria; kingdom Pseudomonadati; phylum Pseudomonadota; class Alphaproteobacteria; order Hyphomicrobiales; family Methylobacteriaceae; genus Methylobacterium; species Methylobacterium sp. UNCCL125. Next base: position 31,433 of record NZ_FPBW01000035.1, read on the forward strand.
GTCTTCACGCCGCGGGCGCCCAGCGTCAGCACCCGCATCACGCCCCGCAGGGACGGATCGGCGGCGAGCGGCCCGAGCAGGCCCTGCTGCTGGGTCAGCGCTTCGAGGGTCTTATCGAGGTCCGCCTGCGACATCAGCAGCAGGCCGTTCTTGTTGAAGAACGGGCCGCCATCGGGCCGGTAGACCGTCTCGATCAGGTTCTTGTGGGCGGTCAGCGCCTTGGCGAGGTTGGCGGCCGCCTCCTCGGTCTCCTCGGGCGTCTCGCCGTTGATCACCGCGACGATCGTGTTGCTGCGCTGCGGGAACGCCTTCTCGAAATTGATCTCGTCCTGCCGCCACGGCTCCTTCGGGTCGATCAGCCGCTCGACATCCGTGTTGATTCGGAACAGGTGTGCCGCGACCCCGAGGCTCGCGACCGTGACGAACGCCGTGAAGGCGATCACGATCCACCGATACCGCACCGAGAACGCGACGAGACTTTCGATCACGAGCACCCTGCCTGTTCGCATCGGACGCGCCCCATGCGCGACCGGCTCCTGTCATTCGTCCGGTCCAGACCCCGCCCACCGACACGGACGGGCCCCGGTCTCCGCCGGCCGATCGCGCCGCGATCCGGTCGGGTGCGCATCGGGTTCGAGGAACGCCGCACTGCCCGTTCTGGCCACGCCGTGCGCGTCCAGGACCCGATTCCGCCCGATGATGCGGTCCGCGGTCGGGTCACCCGCCGCGGGCCGGGACTTGCATCGCGGCCACGAGGCTCAGTAAAGAGGGCGATGCCAGATTGCAACGCGGCCGCTGTGGCGCGCGTCCCGCGCCTGTCCGTGTGCGCTAGCGCACGGCGATCCTGGCGCGGCCACCAGAATCTTGGGATTCCGGTCGTATTGCCGACGCAATGCACGTGCTGTCCTCAACGATCGGACGTCTCCGCCCACGGATCCCGCGGGAGCGGTGCGTGTGGCGCCGTTGCGTCAGGAGCAGGATAAGATGTCATGACCTCGCCGAAACGGGGTCGTTTCAGATTAGTTCCAAGCTAGATCGCTGGAATTCGAGATTTTTTCGCGTTAAGCACCCCAATGCCCCGGGGTCGACGAAGTAAGGAGCCGCAATCTTGGGTATCCCCCTCCGGTACGTCGCGAAGATCGGCGGCTACATCCTGAAGCAGCACCTCACGGGCCGCAAGCGCTACCCGCTTGTGATGATGATGGAACCGCTGTTCCGCTGTAACCTGGCCTGCGCCGGCTGCGGCAAGATCGACTATCCGGACGAGATCCTGAACAAGCGCCTGCCGGTCGCCGACGCCCTCGAATCGGTGCGCGAGTGTGGCGCTCCGGTGGTGGTGATCGCCGGCGGCGAGCCGCTCCTGCACAAGGATCTGCCGCAGATCGTCGAGGGCATCATCGCCCAGAAGAAGTTCGCGATCGTCTGCACGAACGCGCTGCTCCTCGAGAAGAAGATCAAGGAGTACAAGCCGAGCCCGTACTTCACGTGGTCGATCCATCTGGACGGCGACAAGGAGATGCACGACCAGTCGGTGTGCCAGCGCGGCGTCTACGACAAGGCCGTGGCGGCGATCGCGAAGGCCAAGGAGATGGGCTTCCGCGTCACCATCAACTGCACCTTCTTCAACAATTCCCAGCCGGAGAAGATCGCCGACTTCTTCGACAGCGTGACCCGGATGGGTATCGACGGCATCACCGTCTCCCCCGGCTACGCCTACGAGCGCGCCCCCGACCAGAAGCACTTCCTGAACCGCAAGGCGACGAAGGACCTGTTCCGCGGCGTGTTCCGGCACGGCAAGGAGAAGGGCCGCGAGAAGTGGACCTTCCAGCAGTCGGGCCTGTTCCTCGACTTCCTGGCCGGCAACCAGACCTACCATTGCACCCCGTGGGGCAACCCGACCCGCACCGTGTTCGGCTGGCAGAAGCCCTGCTACCTGCTCGGCGAGGGCTACGCGGCGACCTTCAAGGAGCTGATGGAGACCACCGACTGGGATTCCTACGGCACCGGCAACTACGAGAAGTGCGCCGACTGCATGGTCCACTCGGGCTACGAGGCCTCCTCGGTGGTCGATTCGGTCCGCAAGCCCTGGAAGCCGCTGGTGCACGCGATCCGCGGCATCAAGACCGACGGCGCGATGGCCCCCGAGGTCAGCCTGGAGAACCAGCGCCCGGCCGAGTTCGTGTTCTCGCGCAACGTCGCGCAGAAGCTGTCCGAGATCAAAGCGGCCGGCGTCGACACGAAGCAGGAAGCCCGCAAGCGCACCGCCGCCTGACCGGCCCGAACGATTGACGACACGAGACCCGCGGCCGCGAGGCCGCGGGTCTTTTGGTTTCCGCATCTCCGTGTCCCGTCAGCCGAGCCGCGGCACGTGCGGGGCGCAGGCGCGCGGCAGGGTCCCGTCGAGCCGCGGATCGGGCGCGACCTCGACATGGACCGCGAAGGGGACGAAGCCCGAGCGCTGGTAGAAGGCGAGCGCGCCGGGATGGTCCAGGGTGCAGGTATGCACCCAGAACCGCGTGATCGGACGCGCCCAGGCCCGGCCGATCGCCGCGTTCATCAGCGTGCGGCCGATCCCGGTTCCGACCGCGTCCCCGGTCAGTCCGAGAAAGACCAGCTCGCAGGTGCCGGGCCTGCGGAAATCGAGTTCCAGCATGCCGACGTTCCGCCCCTCCCGCCGAAGCGCGAAGATCTCGACGTCCCCGTCGGCCAGGATCGCCGCCAGCGCCCCGTCCGCCAGGGTGAGCCGCGAGAACCAGAGCCAGTCGGCGCCGACCTCCCGGAACAGGGTCCGGTAGGTCTCCGGTTCGGTACGCGCCAGGGGCTCGAGGGCGAGCCCCGGCGGGAACGGCCTTCCGGGACGCGGGGGCGGCGGGCGGAGCATCTCCAGGCTGGTGACGATGGTGGCGAGATGGCCCGGCGGCACCGCCGCGTAGCCCGGGGTGAGGGTCGGGATCCCCTTATCCGGCAGCATGAATCTCCTCCGCTGTCGCGTCGGCGCGGCTCGGTCACGCGGCCCGCGGGCGGCGCCGCGCGACGAGCCACGGCAGCACGCAGAGCGCCGAGACCGCGATGGACACGGCGTAGGCCGCGACCGGGTCGATTCGCCCGAGCAGCAGGTGCACGCAGACATAGAAGGCGAGCACGCCGAACGCGCCCTGGGCGCTGCCGCGCACCACGTCGAGGGCGGCGCCGACACCGTCCTGAACCCGGGCGAAGACGATCAGCGGCCAGGAGATGATCGGGATCGGCGGCAGGACGCCGCTCAGGCCGGAGCCGAGATGCGGCGCCAGCGTCGAGACCAGCAGGACCAGGGCCGTCGCGGCGGCGAGCCGGGCCGGCATGTCCCAGCGCGGCGGGCGCGACCGGCGGACCGGCGCCTCGGTCCCCACGTGCGGCCGGCACAGGGCGACCACCAGCGCCATCGCCGGCAGGTCGATCGCCGTGGCGAGCCACAGGCCGGGCTGGAGGAGTCCGTGCAGCAGGGCGCCGCCGAGGATGAAGGCCGCCAGAGCGAGGAGGATGGCGGCGAGGATCCCCATCCGTGGCGCGGAGACGGCGTAGGCGAGATAGCTGGCCGTGACCGCGCCCAGACCCTCCACCGAGCCGATCGCGGCGTCGGCGGCGAAACGCTCGCCCTGCTCGGCGGCGAGGTAGATCGAGATCGGCGCCGAGGTGAGCGGCAACCCCGAGAGCAGGCCGCCGACGAGGCTGCCCCATCGCCGCGCCGCTGCCGAGACGGCCCACATCAGCGTCGGCGTTACGATGATCTTGGCGGCGATCAGGCTCATGGCGATCCGAACGGCCCGCGGCGTCAGGCCGCCTGGGGCGGCCCGTCATCCTCCGGGTCGGCCGGCGAGTTGAGGATGTCGTCCAGCTCGTCGACCAGCCGGTCGATCTGGTCCTCGGTGGCGAGCACCTTCAGGACCTCCCCGGATTCCGTCTCCACGACCAATTCGATATGCGGCCCCACCCGGGCCGTCAGGATCCGGGCCAGGATCTTGATTGCACTCATGCGACTGCCTCCTCCGCGGCGATGAGGCCGACCGCCACCGCCGGTCCACAGGTCGAGATCCCGTCGCGGGCACCGGCGATCCGGTCCGCCAGCAGCGCCACCAGCGGCGTCGCCGGCCGGCCGAGCCGCTCCGCGAGGCGGGCGCCCACGAAGGCGCCGGCGCCGCACAGGACGAGGGGCGCGTCCGCGCCGAGATCGGGCCGGCTGAGGAGCTCCGCCGCCGCGTCGTGGAGCAGGCGCAGCTGCGCCTCGGCGAAGTGGGCGGCGAGCGCCGTCCAGGCCGAGGCGGGCGCCTCCGCCCGGTCGCGCCCGACGATCCGGGCGAGCCGGGTCTCGCTCTCGGCGACCGTCTTGCCCTTGCGGTCGCCGCTCGGCTGCTGGTCGGCGCCTTCGGGGAGCAGGCCGAGGATGCGGTAGACGTCCGCCATGTGGGCGAAGGTCTCGGTCATCAGCCGGGTCCGGCGGCCCGCGAAGGGGGCGTGGCCGGACAGCGCGATCACCGGCGTGCGCACCGCGCCGGTATAGACGAGCTCGCCGGTCTCAAGCCGCTCGGCATCGCTGTAGCCGGTCGCGGCCGGCCGCCCGCCCACGATGGGAATCAGGTCGGCGGTGGTCGAGCCGATATCGATCAGGAGCGCGTCCGGGACGACCCGGCCGGCGAGGGCCGCGGTGGCGTGCCAGTTGGCCGAGGCCACGTCCGCCGACAGGGAGGCGGCCGCCTCCGGGGCGACGAAGCCGGAGCGGCCGGCATAGATCCGCACGGTTCCGGCGAGGTGCGATTCGGCCCATCCGGACAGGGCCGCGACGCCGTCGCGCCGGTCGGCGAAGCAATCGGTCAGTTCGCCCGTCATGGTCACGGCGTGCAGGGCCGCGCCGCGGGCCCAGTCGGGGGCGGCCTCCAGCGCCCGGTCGAGGGCCGGCAGGCCCTGCCAGAGCGGGCACGGCACCTGGGCGGCGGCCACGACGCGGCCGTCCTCCACCAGGGCGACCTTGACGTGGACCCCGCCGAGGTCCCACCCGATCGTCATTGGGTTTGATGAGCGCATGGGACCGCGATGAGCGCCTCGATGGACCACAGGATCGGGCGCCCCGGCTTCGCGGTGATCCCGGTGCTCGATCTCCGGGGCGGCCGCGTGGTGCGGGCGCGCCGGGGCGAGCGCTCCTCCTATGCCCCGATCGAGACGCCCTTGGCAAAGGGCTCGGCGCCGGCCGCGGTGGCCCGCGGGCTGGTCGATGCGTGGCCCGCCGGGATCCTCTACGTCGCCGACCTCGACGCGATCATCGATCGCGCCGCGCCCGACCTCCGCGCCCTGGAGGCGATCGCCCGTGCCTGCCCGGGAATCGCCCTGTGGATCGATGCCGGCTTCGCCGAGCCTGCGGGCGTCGTGGCGTTCCTGGCCGCCGGCCTCGGGCGCCCGGTGATCGGCAGCGAGAGCCAGGCGGATGCCGGCCTCGTGACGCGGCTCGGCGACCGGGCGGTGTTCTCCCTCGACACCCGCGGGGCGGAGCGGCTCGGCCCGGCGGCGCTCCACGACGATCCGTCGCTCTGGCCGCCGGAGGTGATCGCCATGACGCTGGCGCAGGTCGGGGCCGGGGCCGGCCCGGACCTCGCGGCCCTGGGGGCCCTGCGGGTGCGGGCGCCGGATCGCCGCCTCTACGCGGCGGGCGGCGTGCGCGGCCCGGACGATCTTCGGGCGCTGCGGGCGGCCGGGATCGCCGGGGCTTTGGTCGCCTCCGCCCTCCACGACGGCACGCTGTCCCGGGCGACGGCACCCGACCTCGCGTGATGCTTCCGGCCCGGGCCTGCGGCTGCTAAACCGCGCGACAGAGAGACCACCGACACGAGCCGTCAGACGATGGAAAAGTTCACGACCCTGGAGGGCGTCGCGGCGCCCCTGCGGACGATCAACGTCGATACCGACCGGATCATCCCGGCCAAGTACCTGAAGACGATCCGGCGGACCGGGCTCGGCAAGAGCCTGTTCGCCGAGATGCGCTACCGCGAGGACGGATCCGAGAACCCGGACTTCATCCTCAACCAGCCCGCCTACCGGAACAGCAAGATCCTGGTGTGCGGGGACAATTTCGGCTGCGGCTCGTCCCGGGAGCACGCGCCCTGGGCGCTGGCCGATTTCGGCATCCGCTGCGTGATCTCCACGAGCTTCGCGGACATCTTCTTCAACAACTGCGCCAAGAACGGCATCCTGGCGATCGTCGTGTCCCCCGAGGACCTGGAGAAGCTGTTCGAGGATGCCGAGCGCGGCGCGAACGCCACCCTGTCGATCGATCTGGCGGCGCAGACCATCCGGGGGCCGGACGGCGGCACCCTGCATTTCGACATCGACGAGGGCCGCAAGCACAACCTGCTGAACGGCCTCGACGAGATCGGCCTGACGCTGGCGCGCGCCGCGTCGATCGATGCCTACGAGCAGAAGCTCGCCCAGCGCGAATGGGCCTGAGCGGCCCGCTGAGTGTCCCGACGGCGGTCGCGCTGAGGCGGCCGCCGGTCCGGCCCGGATACCGGGCCCTGCCTCACCCGAGCCGCATCGACAGCTCGACGTCCTCGGCGAACGGCACCGACAGGTAGCCGCGGCTCGGCGCGCGCACGCGCGCCAGGTAGTCCGGACTGTGGTCCGCGTTGTCGGCGACCACCAGGGCGCCCGATCCGAGGCGGCTCTCCACGAGGCTGAGAACCTCCGGATAGAGCCCCTTCGCCCCGTCGAGGAGCAGCAGGTCGACCGAGTCGGGCAGGTCGAGGCCGAGGGTCTGCAGGGCATCGCCCTCGCGGAACTCCACGAGATCCGCCAGCCCGGCCTCCATCAGGTTCGCCCGCGCCCGCACCACCTTGGACGGCTCGAACTCGCAGGTGATCAGCCGGCCGCCGCCATTGTCGCGCAGGGCCGCGGCGAGGTGCAGGGTCGAGAGGCCGAAGGAGGTGCCGAACTCGACGATCGTCCGCGCACGGCGGGTCCGGGCGAGCATGTAGAGCAGCCGGCCGGTCTCCCGTGAGACCGCGAGGGGCATGTCCTTGAGCCGGCTGTAGAAGTCTCGGTAGCCGGTTCGGCTGCCCATGAGGCGCGTCCGCTCGTCCGCCGAGAGATCGCCGATGGCGCTCACGGGTGAGGAGGCCTCTGATTGCGTGAAGAGACTGTCCAACAAGGACGCGATACGCGGCTCGGCGAGAGTAGAAGCTGAGCGTGACATGGCGATTTGCTTTCCGTCTTGCGTGCTCGACTGAACACGACGCAGAATACCGGCGCCCCCTGCCCGCGCCTATTCGCGTTCCGAGCCACACGTCATGCCCGATCGGCCAAGTCTCGGAATTTCCAAGCGAAAGCAGCCCCGGCAGGCGCGCTCCAGCGACCTCGTCGCGGCCATCTTGGAGGCGGCCACTCAGGTTCTGGCGGAGGTCGGGGCGGAGCGGTTCACGACGGCGCGGGTCGCCGAGCGCGCCGGCGTCAGCATCGGCTCGCTCTACCAGTACTTCCCCAACAAGGCGGCGATCCTGTTCCAGCTGCAGAGCGACGAATGGCGGGACACGACGGCCCTCCTCGCCGGCATTTTGCAGGATCGCACGACGATGCCGGGCGATCGGCTGCGCGCCGCGGTCCACGCCTTCGTGCGCTCGGAATGCGTGGAGGCGGCGATGCGACGGGCCCTCGACGCAGCCGCCCCGGCCTATCGCGATGCGCCCGAGCCCGCGGAGCCGCAGCTGGCCGGCACGCAGGCGTTTCGCGACTTCCTGCGCGAGGCGCTTCCGGCGGTTCCCGAGGCGGATCTGCAGGTCGCGGGCGCGATCATCGCGATGACCCTCGGCGAGGTCGGCGAGCGCATCTCGGAGGCGGCGCGGACGCAGGCCGCCGTGGAAGCCTCCGCCGGCGCGCTGGCCGACATGCTGTGCGCCTACCTGGACCGCCTGCGGAGCCTGGGCCGGGCGGGCGCCTCGTCTTGAAGCCGGCACCGGGCCCGCGCGAGGGCCCGGGATCGACGCGGTTCGCCGCCTCAGCCGTTCTCGCCGGTGAAGGCCTCGAAGGCCCGGGCGGTGTAGACCAGGGCGGCACCGGCATTCAGCGCCACCGCGACGCCCAGCGCCTCCACGACCTCCTCCTTGCTCGCCCCGGCCTTGCGGGCGGCCTCGGAATGGACGGCGATACAGCCGTCGCACCGGGTCGTCACCGCCACCGCGAGGGCGATCAGCTCGCGGGTCTTCGCGTCGAGCTTGCGCTCGGTCGGCGCCGCCGCGGCGAGCTGGTCATGAGCCTTGAGCAGGTCCGGGCTCACCGCGCCGATGCGCCCGAGCGTGCTCACCAGCTCGGCGCCGTACTGATTCCAATCCTTCATCATGCGTTTCGTCTCCCGCCTTGGAGGGCCCGCCGCTCGCTGGCGGGCTCCGAGCCAACCTATCGATTGGTAGGCGCGGTGGTCAAGACGACGCGGATTTCCTCACCCTTCGTTAACCCACATGTCGCCTGAATCCGCGCCCAGACTCCGCCCCGCATCGTGAGGATCGCCAGCATGCCGAAGCACCCGACGGGACCGAGGAAAGCGTGCGCGCTCGGGCTGCTCGCCGGGATCGCGGTCGTGCCGCTGGCAGTCCTGCCCGCACGGGCCGATTTCGACAGCTGCCTTGCCGGCATCCAAGGGCAGGCCGCCGCGGCGGGCGTCTCGGCGCAGACCTTCCGGTCCGCCACGAGCGGCATCAGTTACGACGACAAGGTGATCGAGCTGTCTCAGGCGCAGCCCGAGTTCAAGACGCCGATCTGGGACTACATGGCGGCGCTGGTCGACGACGAGCGGGTCGAGGACGGGCGGGCGGCCATGCGCCAGCACGCGGCGGCCCTGGCCCAGGCCGAGGCGCGCTACGGGGTCGACCGCTATACGATCGCGGCCGTCTGGGGCGTCGAGTCGAATTTCGGCAAGAACCTCGGCAAGATGCCGCTGGTCCAGTCGCTGGCGACGCTGGCCTGCTCGAACAACCGCCGCCGGGACTTCTTCCGCGGCGAGCTGATCGCCACGCTCCGGATCATCGAGCGCGGCGACATCGCGCCGGAGCGGCTCACCGGCTCCTGGGCGGGCGCCTTCGGCCAGACCCAGTTCATGCCGACCACCTATCACCGCCTCGCCGTGGACGGCGATGGCGACGGACGGCGCGACGTGGTCGATTCGGTCGCCGACGCCGTCGGGTCCACCGCCAACTTCCTGCACGTCGCGAAGTGGCAGAACGGCCAGGTCTGGGGTTACGAGGTGAAGCTGCCCCGGGGCTTCAACGTCGGAGCCGCCGGACGCAAGAACAAGAAAGCGGTCGCCCACTGGGCCTCGCTCGGCGTGACCCGCGTGGACGGGCGCCCGCTCTCGGGCGAGGGCCCGGCCGGGATCATCGCACCCGCCGGCATCGACGGCCCGGCCTTCCTGGTGACCAAGAACTTCGACGCGATCTACTCCTACAACGCCGCCGAGTCGTACGGTCTCGCCATCGCGGTCCTCTCCGACCGGCTGCGCGGCAAGCCCGGCGTCCAGGCCGCCTGGCCGACCGACGACCCGCCCCTGTCCCGGGCCGAGCGGCGCGATCTCCAGACCCGGCTGGCCGCCCGCGGCTACGATGTCGGCGAGCCGGATGGCAAGGTCGGCCAGAAGACGCGCGATGCCATCAAGGACGTGGAGCGCCGGCTCGGGATGACGCCCACGGGCCGTCCCGGCGGCAAGGTGCTGGAGGCGCTGCGCGGTGGGTGAGACGGCGGCTGATAACGTCGGGCTCCCCGTTCGAGCGGGACTACGGCTACTCCCGGGCGGTGGTCGACGGGGACACCGTCTACCTGTCCGGGACGACCGGCTACGACTACGCCACGATGACCATGCCCGAGGGGGCCGCCGCGCAGGCCGAGGCCTGCTGGCGCACGATCCGCTCGGTGCTCGCGGAGGCCGGAACAGATCTCGCCGGCATCGTGCGCGCCACCTATTACATCATCGACCGGGACGACGCCGAGGCCGTGCTGGCGGTCTGCGGCCGGGTGCTGACCGATGTCCGGCCGGCCGCCACGATCCTGGTCGTGGCGGGTCTTCTACGCCCCGAGATGCGCGTCGAGATCGAGGTCACCGCGCGGACCCGGTAGCGGCGCCCCGATCGCGCCGGTGACGGCGGGCGGCCCCCGCGTGCCCTTCCGCCGGGCCGCAGAGCCATCCGATCCTCCGACCCGATCATCTCCGCCGCGCCCGCATTGCTGCCGCGCCCGTCCCGGGTGCCGGGGGGCATTCGACCCGTCCATTGCTGGGGTGCAGGTGCGGTTCGCCGGGGCGATCTCAGGTTCTGTCGTCGCTGGCGGCAGCCCATCCGTGCGGCCGGCATGCGCCATGTCAAAAGCAACGGCATCGTCGCCTCATCTGCAGATCTCGTTCGTTCAACTTGTAGGTCATGATCTTGATCTGCGTGCTTCTGTTGACATGAGCAATCGAATTTATCAGATCATGCCGCGGTATCGCTGGATTTGGCGATCTGCGGGAATTTATTATGCGCATTCGATTTTTCAGCGTGAGTCTGTTTCGTCGTATGATGGCGCAAATTGTACTCACCGTATTGATCGTTTCAGCCATTGGCGCTGGCGGATTGCGATTGTATTACGAGGAAATGCTGTCCGAGCGGCTTCAATCCCTGCGCGCGATCACGGAGCTGTTCACCACCTACGCACAAAACCTTGAGTCCCGGGTCAGAAGCGGCGCCCTGACCCGCGAAGCCGCCCTGGCGGAACTTGCCGAGACGGCCATGGCCATGCGCTTCGACAACGGCACGAACTACGTCGCCATCTACGCGATGGACGGTACGGCTCTGGCGGTTCCCGACCGCAGGCTTGTCGGCAGCAACCAGCTGGACGCCCGGGTCAACGGGGTGCGCGTGGCCGGGACGCTGATCGATCTGCTGAAGACCTCCGACACGGCCCTGACGACGTATCAGTATCCGCGACCCGGCCGCGAGGGCCTGTACCTGAAGACCACACGCGCCGTCAGGTTCACGCCCTGGAACATCATGATCGCGGCCGGGACCTATACCGACGACATCAAGGACGCTTTCCTGTCGCTCGCTCTGGCGGCAAGCGGCCTGCTTCTCGGGGTCGGCGCCCTCGGCGTGCTCGGCTCGGTCCTGATCGGGCGCGGCATCACGCGTCCGCTCGACCGGCTCGGCCGCCGGATGCAGGCCCTCGCCCAGGGCGACGGGACGGGCCCGATTCCCGGGCTCGATCGGACGGATGAGATCGGGCAGATGGCCCGAACCGTGGAGGTCTTCCGCCAAGCGCTGATCGCAAAGGCCGAGATGGATCGGACGGCGGCGCAGGAAGCGGCGGCCAAGGCCCAGCACGTACAGAGGCTCGACGTGCTCACCCGGGCGTTCGAGGCCGATTCCGGGGCCCTCATGACGGGCGTCTCCGCGGCCGCTGCGCAGATGCAGGCGACCGCCGAGGCCATGGCACGGCGGGCCTCCCGCACGAGTGTCCGGGCCACGCATGTGGCGGGGGCCGCGCAGGAGACCGCCGGGAGCGTGCAGAGCGTTGCCGCCGCCACCGAGGAGATGGCGGTCACCATCCAGGACATCTCCGGACAGATGGCGCAATCCTCGGCCAAGACGGCGCAGGCCGCGACCGAGGCGCAGCGCACCGACGCCCTCGTGGGCGACCTCGCGAACGGGGCCGAGCAGATCGGTGCCGTCGCCAGCATGATTGCCGGCATCGCCCGTCAGACCAACCTCCTGGCCCTCAACGCCACGATCGAGGCGGCCCGGGCCGGCGAGGCGGGCCGGGGCTTCGCCGTCGTGGCGGCCGAGGTCAAGGCGCTGGCTGAGCAGACCGCCACCGCCACCGAGGAGATCGCCCTACGGATCGGCGCGGTCCAGGCGTCGACCTGCCAGGCCGTGGAGGCGATCCAGGGGATCGGCCGCACCATGGGGGAGGTCAGCACCCTCGCCGCCACGGTCGCTGCGGCGATCGAGCAGCAGGGCGCGACAACCGAAGAGATCGTGCGCAGCGTCGGGCGCGCCGCGGCGGCCACCGAGGCGGTCACCGGCAACATCGCCGACGTCTCGCAGGGCGCCGAGGAGACGGGCGGGGCGGCCGAGCGCGTTCTCGACGCCGCGATCGACATGTCGCGCAGGTCCGAGCAACTCGCCGCCGAGATCCGCCGGTTCCTGGACGGGATCCGGGCCGCCTGAGCGGATCGTATCGGCGGCCGGGACGGGGCGGCCGGCCAAGAAAAAACCGGCCCGGCTGAGCCGGGCCGGTCTGAAACCGGGCGATCGCTCCGGCCTGCGGAGCGATTCGGACAGCTTACTCGGCGGCGGTGGGCGCGGCGGCCGGGGCGTCCTTGGTCTTGTAGCGGTCGGTGCGCTCGACGATGCGGGCCGACTTCCCGCGGCGGTCGCGCAGGTAGTACAGCTTGGCGCGACGCACCTTGCCGCGACGGGCCACCTTGATCGAATCGATCATCGGCGAGTGCACCGGGAAGACGCGCTCCACGCCCTCGCCGTAGGAGATCTTGCGGACCGTGAAGCTCTCGTTGAGGCCGCCGCCCGAGCGGGCGATGCAGACGCCCTCGTAGGCCTGAACGCGGGTGCGCTCGCCTTCCTTCACGCGGACGTTGACGATCAGCGTATCGCCCGGCTCGAAATCCGGGATGGTCTTGGCGAGGCGCGCGACTTCCTCGCGCTCCAGCTGCTCGATGATGTTCATGGCATAGCTCCGGCCGTCGCGCCGCTTCGCCCCTCATGGGCGATCGGCGCCAGGATTTCGGCGATCCTGTTGTGAGTTGGGCGGCTCTCTACAGGATCGTTGCCGGCTTGTCGATTGCCGTTGGACGCGGTTCAGCGACGGTCCCGGTCGACCGGCTCTCGCGCCGCCTCGGCCTCGGGCAGCACGCAGGCGGCCAGGAAGGCGGCGAGGTCGTCCGTGATGTGGTCGATATGCGGCTCGCGCACCGCCTCCTGCTCGAAGGCCTCGCGGTAGGGATCGGTGACCCTCGGCACCACCAGCACGGTGGCCATGCCGAGGTCGTGCGGCACCGCGAGGTTCCGGGCGATGTCCTCGAACAGGGCCGCGCGGGTCGGCTCGACGGCGTGCTTCTCCAGGAACCGCTCGTAAGTCGTGCGTTCCGGCTTCGGGACGAAGTCGGCGGCGGCGATGTCGAACACGTCCTCGAAATGATCGAGGATGCCGAGCTTGGCGGCGACGGTCTCGGCGTGCCGGCGCGACCCGTTGGTCAGGATCAGCTTGCGCCCGGGCAGCCGCTCGATCGCGTCGCCGAGGCTCTTGTCGAGCTTGATCGACGAGTGGTCGATGTCGTGGGCGAAGTCGAGGAAATCGTGGGGATCGACGCCCGCCTCGACCATCAGCGCCGACAGCGTCGTGCCGTAGCGGTGATAGAAATGCTTCTGCAGCGCGCGCGCCGAGATCCCGTCGAGTCCGTAGAGCTGCATCACGTACAGGGTGATGCGCTCGTCGACCTTCGGCCAGACCGCGGCATCGCTCGGGTAAAGGGTATTGTCGAGGTCGAACACCCAGGTGTCGACGTCGGCGAAGCCGCGCGCCGCGGGGGTGGTGAACTGGGCCTTGCCGGGGTGGTGCACCGGAACCCCTCAGGTTGCTGATACCCACGGAATCTGTGGACCGGAACGGTCAAGCTCGCAAGTTTGATGCTTGTCCGGGGCTGGTCTGGTGGGTGGGGTACGACAATGCGCGGCGGGCGCAGATGTTGCCGCCACCGATGCAGGCGGCACCGCGCCGAGAGGCGGCGCGGTGCGAGTCGGTCCGATTCTCAGCCCCGACGGATCAGGGTGCCGGCGCCGTAATCGGTGAACAGCTCGAGGAGCACCGCATGGTTGACCTTGCCGTCGAGGATGACCACCGCCTCGACACCGCGCTCGAGCGCATACATGCAGGTCTCAATCTTCGGGATCATCCCGCCCGTGATGGTGCCGTCCGCGATCAGGCGCCGGCAATCCTCCACGGTGAGTTCCGGGATCAGCTTCTTGTCCTTGTCGAGGACGCCCGGCACGTCCGTGAGCAGCAGCAGGCGCTTGGCCCGCAGCGCCCCGGCGATCGCCCCCGCGAAGGTGTCGGCGTTGACGTTGTAGGTCTGGCCGTCAGCGCCGTAGGCGACGGGCGCCAGGACCGGGATCAGCTCCGCCTTCAGCACCGCGTCGAGGACGCCGCGCTCGACGTGATCCGGCTCGCCGACGAGGCCTAGATCGACGGTCTGCTCCACGTGGCTCTCGGGATCGACGACGGTCTTCATGGCCCGCTTGGCCCGGACCATGTTGCCGTCCTTGCCGCACAGGCCGACCGCCCGGCCGCCCTCGGCGGAGATCCAGCCGACGATCTGCTTGTTGATCAGGCCCGCCAGGACCATCTCGACCACCTCGACGGTGGCCTCGTCGGTGACGCGCAGGCCGCCGCGGAACTCAGACTGGATGCCGAGCCGGTCGAGCATCTTGCCGATCTGCGGCCCGCCGCCGTGCACGACGATCGGCTTCAGCCCGGACTGTTCTAGGAGGACGATGTCCTCGGCGAAATCCTCGGCCGCGGCCCGGTCGCCCATGGCATGGCCGCCGTACTTGATGACCACGATCTCCTGGTCGTAGCGCTGCATGTGGGGCAGCGCCTGAGCCAGGACCTCGGCACGCACGTGCACGTTGGGCAATTCGGTCATCGCGGTCCTTCGCCGATCCTTGGGTCGGGTCCTCGGGGGCGGATCTGCGGCCTCCCCTTCGGGCGGTGGCGCTTCTACAGGAAGCCGTCCGCGCTGCGAAGCCGCCCCGCCTCCATTCGCGGATCGGCGGCGCGCGGCGCGGCCGCCGGCGCACGGCGCCCCGGTGGCTGTCAAACTACAGTCATCCTTCGCGGGTGTTGCATTCCCGTGACAGACTGGACCGGATCCAGGCTGGCCCGGCTTGCATCGTCTGGCGGCCGGGATCATGTTGCATCGCAGCAAGCCGCTGGGCGAGCTGCCGGGAGGGCCCGATGCGGATTGCGATGATTGGGGCCGGGTATGTCGGCCTGGTCTCCGGGGCATGCCTCGCCGATTTCGGCCACGCGGTCGTCTGCATCGATCGGGATCCCGACAAGATCGCGAGCCTGAATGCCGGCCGCATGCCGATCTACGAGCCCGGCCTCGACGCGCTGGTGACCGAGAATGTCCGCCAGGGCCGGCTCGCATTCAGCACATCGATGCGGGAGGCCGTGGCCGAGGCCGACGCGGTGTTCATCGCGGTGGGCACGCCGTCCCGCCGCGGCGACGGTTTCGCCGACCTGAGCTTCGTGTTCGATGCCGCCCGGGAGATCGCCGGGGCGCTCTCGGGCTTCACCGTGGTGGTGACGAAGTCGACCGTGCCGGTGGGCACCGGCGACGAGGTCGAGCGCATCATCCGCGAGACCAATGCCGACGCGGACGTCGCGGTGGTGTCCAATCCCGAGTTCCTGCGCGAGGGCGCGGCCATCGCCGACTTCAAGCGTCCCGACCGCATCGTGGTCGGCGCCGAGGAGGCGCGGGCCGAGGCCGTGATGCGCGAGGTCTACCGGCCGCTCTATCTCAATCAGGCCCCGATCATGGTCACCGCGCGGCGCACCGCCGAATTGACCAAATACGCGGCGAACGCGTTCCTGGCGGCCAAGATCACCTTCATCAACGAGATCGCGGATCTGTGCGAGGCGGTCGGCGCCGACGTTCAGGCGGTGGCCCGCGGCATCGGGTTGGACAACCGGATCGGGTCGAAGTTCCTGCATGCCGGGCCGGGCTACGGCGGCTCGTGCTTTCCCAAGGACACGCTGGCGCTGGTCAAGACCGCCCAGGATGCCGGCACGCCGCTGCGGATGGTCGAGACGGTGGTGGCGGTCAACGACCAGCGCAAGCGCGCCATGGCCCGCAAGGTGATCAAGGCCTGCGGCGGCAGCGTACGCGGCAAGACGGTGGCGCTGCTCGGCCTGACCTTCAAGCCGAACACCGACGACATGCGCGATGCGCCCTCGCTGGCGATCATCGCCGGGCTTCAGGATGCGGGGGCCAAGGTGCGCGCCTACGATCCGGAGGGCATGGAGCAGGCCCGGATCCTGATGCCGGCTGTGGATTACGCCGAGAACGCCTATGCCTGCGCGGAGGGTGCGGACGCCCTGGTGATCGTCACCGAGTGGAACGCGTTCCGGGCGCTGGACCTCGACCGGCTGCGTCAGATCATGTCCTCCGACGGATCGGCCCCCGTGCTGATCGACCTGCGCAACATCTACGACCCCGCGAGCGCGGCGCGACACGGTTTCACCTATTGCGGCGTCGGACGAACCAAGGAGAGCGTCGCGCGGAACGGGTCTTGATCATCGCGGTGGAGACCGACGGGCCTGAATTCCTGTGCGGGATCTGCGCCGGCGCGCGAAGATTTCTTCCGGAATCGGGCCCGATGCCGCTAGACGGGCTGCCGCCCCCGAGGGGCAACTGTGGCTTTCTCGTGGTCGAGTTCGCGTCTCGACAGGCGGTCCAGCGGTTCAATCTTGGCGTTTTGGGCGCAGGGATTGGATAAGCCGCTGATGAATACATGTCACAGCCTCTGGCAATTTCGCCGCAGAGGGATGACCTCGCGTTGGGGCTGGTTGGACACCGCAATGGTGCCACAGTAAGGGGTGAGAGGGTACTCACTCGTCGAGAGCCGAGCCGACTTCCGATAACGAGCGTGTGCGAACCGAACGTGACACAACGTACAGACATTGCGATCGTCGGACGCGCATGCCGACTGCCCGGAGCCCCCAGCGTCGACGGGCTGTGGTCACTCCTGTCCGAGGGGCGCTGCGCCGTCAGCAAGGTGCCGGCCGACCGGTTCTCCCTGGAGCGGTTCGCGCATCCCCGCGCCCATGAGCGCGGCAAGAGCTACACCTGGGCCGCCGGTGTCATCGACGACGTGTGGTCGTTCGACCCTGCGGTATTCGGGATCTCGCCCCGCGAGGCGGAGCAGATGGATCCGCAGCAGCGGATGCTGCTGGAACTGACCTGGGAGGCTCTGGAGGATGCGGGCCTGCGCCCGTCCAGCGTGGCCGGCAGCAATATCGGCGTGTTCGTCGGCGCCTCGTCGCTCGATTACGGCAACCTGCGCATCCTCGACGCGCCGTCGGGCGACGCCTATGCGGCCACCGGCAACACGCTCTCGATCATCTCGAACCGCATCTCCTACATCTTCGACCTGAAGGGCCCGAGCTTCACGGTCGACACGGCCTGCTCGTCCTCCCTCGTCGCCTTCGACAACGCCGTCCAGGCGATCCGGTCGGGCCGCGTCGACACCGCCGTCGTCGCGGGCGTCAACGTGCTGGCGAGCCCGTTCAACTTCATCTGCTTCTCCACCGCGCAGATGCTCTCGCGCACCGGCCTGTGCCAGGCGTTCTCGAAGAACGCCGACGGCTACGTGCGCTCGGAGGGCGGCGTGGTGTTCGTGCTGCAATCAGCCGAGGCCGCGCGGCGCAACGGCGCCACGGTCCGCGCCGTGGTGGCGGCCTCGGGCATCAATTCCGACGGGCGCACCACCGGCATCTCGCTGCCCTCGGGCTACGCCCAGGGCGCCCTCTTGGAGAAGGTCTACCGCGAGGCCGAGATCGGTCTCGACGACCTCGCCTTCATGGAGGCGCACGGCACCGGCACGCCGGTGGGCGATCCGATCGAGGCCTCGGCCATCGGCTCGAAGCTCGGCCGCGGCCGGCAGGCGCCGCTGCCGATCGGCTCGATCAAGACCAATATCGGCCACACCGAGCCTGTCTCGGGCCTTGCCGGCCTGATGAAGGCGACGCTGGCGCTGGAGCACGACCTCGTGCCGCCGTCGCTGCATGCGGCTGAGCTGAATCCCGAGATCCCCTTCGACGACCTCAACCTGCACGTGGTGCGGAAGGCCCTGCCGATCACCCGCGGCGCGCGCGAGCGTTTCGCGGGCGTGAACTCCTTCGGGTTCGGCGGCACCAACGCCCATGTCGTCATCACCGACGCCCCGGCCTGGTCCAGGGCCGCCGAGTCGGCCCCGGCGCCGGAAGCCCAGGTGCTGCTGCTCTCGGCCCAGAGCCGGGCCGCACTGAACGAGTTGGCCCTCGATTACGCCGAGCGCCTGGAGGCCGAGCCCGCCCAGGTTCCGACCATCGCGGCCGCCGTCGCCCACCGCCGCGAGCGCATGTCGGCCCGCCTCGCCATCGCCCTCGACGGCAAGGCCGACGTGGTTGCCGCCCTGCGCGCCGTCGGCGAGGGCGAGGACACGCAGGACGCCTTCACCGGCACCGCCGTCGACCGCGTCGCCGAGGTGGCCTTCGTCTATTCGGGCAACGGCAGCCAGTGGGCCGGCATGGGCCGCGAGGCCTACGAGGAGAACCCCGCCTTCCGCGCCGCCTTCGACCGGATCGACACCCTGTTCCAGGGCTACTCCGACTGGTCGCTCAAGGACGCCCTCTACGCCGACGACCTGGACGAGCGCCTCGTGCTCACCAGCGTCTCGCAGCCGCTGATCTTCGCCATCGAGAGCGCCTCCACGGCCGCCCTCAAGGCCAAGGGTCTGATCCCGTCCTATGTCCTCGGCCACAGCGTGGGCGAGATCGCGGCCGCCGAGGCCGCCGGCATCCTGAGCCTGGAGGACGCGGTCCGGGTCATCTACTACCGCAGCCACCATCAGGAGACGACGCACGGCCAGGGCACCATGGCGGTGCTGCTGATGCCGTCCGAGGAGGTCGAGGCCTTCCTCAAGGACTACCCGTCCCTCGACATCGCCGCCTACAACAGCCCGAAGGCCGTCACGGTCGCCGGGCCGGTGGCCGATATCGACGCCGCCCTCAAGGCGCTGTCGCGCAAGCGCCGCCGCGGCCGCAAGCTCGACCTCGCCTACGCCTTCCATGGCCGGCTGATGGACCCGACGGAGAAGCCGCTCCTGCGCGATCTCGCCGGGCTGAAGGCCAAGGCCGGCACCACCGCGATGGTCTCCACCGTCACCGGCAGCGTGCTGGACGGCAGCCATTTCGGCGCCGGCTACTGGTGGCGCAACATCCGCGAGCCGGTGCGCTTCTGTGAAGCCGTGCAGGACGCGACCCGCCGCGGCGCCCGCGTCTTCGTCGAAGTCGGCCCGCGCGCGACCCTCATGTCCCATGTCGGCGACGCGGTCGAGCCGCTGGGCATCGAGACCGCCACGGTCGGCGTGATGCACCGCAAGGCCTCCGGTGGCGATCCGATCGCCAAGGCGGTCAGCGCCGCGCTGGTCCAGGGCGCGCAGGTCGACGAGACCCTGCTGTTCGGCGACGCGCCCAAGGGCGATGTCCGCCTGCCGACCTATCCGTGGCAGCGCCGGCCGTTCCGTCTCGCCGACACCACCGAAGGCGTCGGCGCGATGAGCCCCCGCCCCTACCATCCGCTGATCGGGTCGCGCACGACCTTCGACGGACTGGAATGGAACGGTTTCGTCGATCCGGTCACCGTGCCGGAGCTGGAGGACCACAAGGTCGACGGCCAGGTGATCATGCCCGGCGCCGGCTTCGTCGAGATGGCGCTGGCCTGCGTTCGCGAGGCCCTGCGCGACGACGAGGTCGTGCTGGCTGATTTCGAGATCGTGGCGCCGATGGTGTTCGCCGAGGAGGCCCTGCGCGAGGTCGCGGTGCGCCTCTCGGGCTCCGGCAACGGCATCCAGGTGCTGAGCCGTCCGCGCCTGACGCAGACGCCCTGGCAGCTCCACGCCCAGGCGAAGATCGTCGAGGGCACCTTCTCGTCGCCGAAGGCCCCCGACCTGAACGGCTTCAGCTTCGAGACCGCCGGCGAGCACGTGCTCACCGGCGACGCGCTCTACGCCAAGGCCCTCGCCTCGGGTCTGGCCTTCGGCCCGAGCTTCCAGCAGGTGGCGATGAGCGCCCGGCTGGACGACGCCACCATAGTGTCCGACCTGCTGCCGGCCGAGCCCGACAGCCGCTACGCCCTGGTGCCGAACCGGCTCGATGCCTGTTTTCACGGGTTGATCCTGCTCTTCGCCGATCTCCTCGGCGAGAATGGCGGCAAGGCCTACATCCCGGTCCGCTTCGGAGAGGTGCGCCTGCTGCGCCCCGGCGCGGTGATCACCCGTTCGATCATCCGGACGCGCCGCTGCAACGAGCGTTCGATCCTGGCGGATTTCACCCTCCTCGATGCCGAGGGGGCGGTGGTCGCCACGATCCGCGAGGGCCGATTCCAGGCCCTGCGGGCCAAGAGCGGCGGTGACCTCGCGGCCTTCGCGATCTCGCAGGTGCCGGAACTCGCCACCGAGCCGACCGCGATCCCCATGGAACGCCGTCCGAGCGTGGCCGCGCGGCTGCGCCCGCTGGCCGCCGAGGCGAAGGGGCCGGCCGACGCCGCCCTGTCTCCGGGGCACCTCCTGCTGGAAGGCTGGGCGACCTCGCTCGCCTACCGCCTCGCCTCCGGTCTGGCCCAGGGTGCGACCGTCTCTGTCACCGACAGCCGCGTGCCCGAGGCCTTGCGCCCCTGGCTGCTGAACGCCCTCTACGCCCTTGAAAGCAGCGGCCTCGCCGAGCGTGCGGGCCAGAACTGGACGCTGGGCGACGGCTCCGCGTTGCCGGCGCCCGACGAGATCATGCGCTGGATCGCCGGTGACCATCCGGATCTCTCGGCCGAACTGGTGCTGATCGCCGATGTCGGCGCCCTGGTCGACCGGCTGCTCGCCGGGAAGCTGAGTGACGCGCCCGCCCTGCCGCAGGGGGCGATCGACGCCTTCGTGCTGCGCTCGGCCACCGCGCGCCACGGCGCCGACGTGGTCGCCAGCCTGATCGAGCGGAGCCGAGCCCAGCTCCCGAAGGAGCGGGCGCTGCGAGTCCTCCAGGTCGGCTTCGGCCCGCTCTCGGCGCAAACCGCGACCTTCGCGGCCGCCGCCGAGGCCCGGCTCACCGTCTTCGAGACCGATCGCCGGCTCGCCGAGCGCGCCCGCCTGTCCCTGGGACGCGCCGCCGCCGTGGTCGAGACCGCCGAGGAGCTCGCTCCCGGCAGCTTCGACCTGATCCTGGCAGCCGGCAGCCTCCACCGGGGCGACCGGTCCCTTCCGGGCCAGCTCGCCGGAGCGCTCGCCACCGGCGGCCTGCTGGTGGCGGTCGAGCCGGGAGCGTCCCTGTTCCGTGACCTCGTGTTCGGTCTCACGACCGGCTGGTTCGAGGAGGCCGTGGGCGGCATGCCCGTGGGCCGGCTCGAGGACATCGAGGGCTGGCAGCGCACGCTGAGCGCCCACGGCCTCGTCAAGGTCGAGGTCGAGCGGGCGGCCTCCGCCAACGGCGACGACCTCCTGCTGACGGCCGAGGCGCCGGTGCGTCCGGGCCCGGCTCCGGCACAGAGCTTCGCCTTCATCATCGGCTCCGACGACGAGTTCGCGGCCGAGACCGCCTCCTCCCTGGCGACGCTGCTGGTCGCGGGCGGCGTGCATGTCTCGATCATCCTCGACTCCGAGACCTCCCTGATGGAGCTGGAGAAGGAGACCCCCGACACGGTGGTGTTCCTGGCCGGCGCCTTCACCCGCGGCGGCGAGGCGGCCGAGCGGCTGCGCGACCGCTGCCTCAGCCTGAAGCGCTGCACGGAGCATCTCGGCGCCCGCCAGACCCGGCTGTGGGTCGTGGCGCCGGGGGCCACCCGCGACCGCGGCGGCCAGACCACCAACATCGAGGCCGGCGTGTGGGCCTTCTCCCGCACCCTCGCCAACGAGGCCCCGAACCTCGACGTCCGCCGCATCGACCTCTCCCCCGAGATGTCGTCGAAGCGCGCCTCGGAGCGCCTGCGCGACCTGATCCTCTCCGGCACGCCGGAGACCGAGATCGTGCTGGACGACGAGCGGACCCAGGTCGTGCGCTTCCATGCCGGCCGGCCGCAGCACCGGGATCCGGCCGATACCGTCCCGGCCGAGGCCGCGCGGCTCGAGCGCAGCAACACCGGCGGCCTCAGCGAGATGGTCTGGGGTCCGGCCGAGCGCCGCGCCCCCGGCAAGGGCGAGATGGAGATCGCGGTCGAGGCCACCGGCCTCAACTTCCGCGACGTGCTCTGGGCGCTCTCGATGCTCCCCGAGGAGATCCTTGAGGACGGCTTCGCCGGCCCGCGCCTCGGCCTCGAATGCGCCGGCCGCGTCACGGCCGTCGGCCCGGGCGTGAAGGGCTTCAAGGTCGGCGATCCGGTCGTCGCCTTCGCCCAGTCGGGCTTCGCCACGCATATCGTGGTGCCCGACCTCGTCGTCGCGCCGATGCCGCAGGGCCTCGACCCGATGGCGGCCGCCACCGTGCCGGTGGCCTTCCTCACCGCCTATTACGGCCTCGTTTCCTGCGCCCGGATGCGGCGCGGCGAGTGGGTGCTGGTCCATGGCGGCGCGGGTGGCGTCGGCCTCGCGGCCCTGCAGATCGCCAAGCTGAAGGGTGCGCGGGTCATCGCCACCGCCGGCTCCCGCGAGAAGCGGGCCCTCGTGAAGGCGCTGGGCGCCGAGCACGTGCTCGATTCCCGCTCGCTCGCCTTCGTGGACGAGGTCCGGGCGATCACCGGCGACGGCGTCGACATCGTGCTGAACAGCCTGTTCGGCGAGGCGATGGAGCGTTCGCTCAACGCGCTGCGGCCCTTCGGCCGCTTCGTCGAGCTGGGCAAGCGCGACTACGTCGCCAACACCCATATCGGCCTGCGCCCGTTCCGGCGGAACCTCAGCTACTTCGGCGTCGACCTCGATCAGGTGATCCAGCACCAGGGCGACGACGGCGCGCGGATGTTCCGCGAGGTGATGGCCCTGTTCAACGACGGCGGCCTGAAGCCCCTGCCCTACCAGCCCTTCACGGCGGCCGAGACCTCGGACGCGTTCCGGCTGATGCAGCAGTCGGGTCACATCGGGAAGATCGTGATCAGCCCGCCCAAGGCCGGCACGATCATGAAGGACACGGCGAAGCCGTTCACGGTCTCGGAGACGGGCGTCCACCTGCTGACCGGCGGCCTCGGCGGCTTCGGCCTCGAGGCGGCGCGGTGGCTGATCGACCGGGGTGCCAAGCATCTCGTGCTGGCCGGCCGCAAGGGGGCGGCCACCGATGAGGCCAAGGCGATCGTGGCCGAGCTGTCGGCCCAGGGTGTGACCGTCGAGGCGAAGGCCGTCGACATCACCAGCCGCGCCTCGGTGGACCGTCTGCTCGCCGAGATCGAGCAGAAGGGCAAGAAGCTCGCGGGCGTGCTCCACGCCGCGGCGGTGCTCCAGGACGGCCTGATCTCCAACATCGACGCGGCTGCGCTCGACGCGGTGATCGGCCCGAAGGTGATCGGCGCCCAGCACCTGGACGCCGCGACCCGCGACCGGAGCCTCGACTATTTCGTCCTGTTCTCCTCGGCGACGACCTTCATCGGCAATCCCGGTCAGGGCTCCTACGTGGCCGCCAACGGCTTCATGGAGGGCTTGGCGCGCCAGCGCCGCCGCCGCGGTCTGCCCGCCCTGGCGGTGGCCTGGGGGGCCATCGGCGATGTCGGCATGCTCGCCCGCAACAGGGCGGTCATGGAAGGACTGGCCGGTCGCGTCGGCGTCACGCCGATGGAGGCCCGCCGCTGCCTCGACCTGATGGCCGAGGCGCTGGAATGCCAGGGGACGTCCCCCGACGAGGCGGTGATCGCCATCGCGGCGATGCATTGGGGCAAGGCGCGCGAGCGGCTCGCCACCATGCGCTCGCCGAGCTACGCGGAACTCGGGTCGGACCAGCAGGTCGAGGCCGGCGGCGTCCAGGCGATCAACATCGGGGCGCTCCTCAAGGGGGGCGACCTCGACGCGGTCCGCAAGACCGTGTCGGATGCGATCGTCGAGGACATCGCCCGGATCCTGCGCCTGCCGAAGGACGACATCAGCCGCGTCCGCCAGCTCTCGGAGATCGGCCTCGACTCGCTGATGGGCGTCGAACTCGGCGCCAGCCTGCAGGAGCGCTTCGCCCTCGACGCGCCGCCCGCGGGCCTGTCCTCGGGCATGACCGTCACCGAACTGTCGGAGTCCTTAATTCAGGCGGTTTCCGCGCCCATGGATGAGACCGCCGGCGTCGCGATGAGCCTCGTGGCGAAGCATGTCGGCGGTGAGGTCGATGCGCAGATGATCGCGCCTCTCAAGGAACTCATCGAGCAGACGTCCAGCGGGATCAAAGAGACCAACTCATGACCGACACGGCACGGCCGGACGGCGGGCGGGCGGCGCTCGCCGGCTTCGTGACCAACCGGCTCGGGCGCGCCACGCCGCGCCCGGCCCCCGTCAAAGCGGCCTCGCCGGCCGGGAAGTCGGCGGCGCAGAACTTCGAGAACCTGCCGGGCTACCGGGAGCTGAAGCTTCAGCGGCAGGCGGCGGAGCTGATCGGCCTGGGCAACCCGTTCTTCCGCGTCCACGACGCCAAGGCCGGAGCAACCACCCGGATCGACCAGAAGGCCTTCACCAACTTCTCGTCGTATGACTATCTCGGCCTGAACGGACATCCGCGGGTGAGCAACGCCGCCCGCGAGGCGATCGATGCCTACGGCACCTCCTCGTCGGCGAGCCGTGTCGTGGCGGGGGAGCGGCCGGGCCATATCAGCCTCGAACAGGCTTTGGCCAAGCACTATCAGTCCGAGGGCTGCGTCGTGATGGTGAGCGGGCACGCCACCAACGTCACGACGATCGGCGCCCTGCTGGAATCCGGCGACGTCATCTTCCACGACGCCCTCTCCCACAACAGCATCGTCACGGGCGCGCAACTCTCGGGGGCGCAGCGGCGCTCCTTCGCGCATAACGACCTCGATGCCCTGGAGACCCTGCTCCAGTCGACCCGCCACGAGCATCGCCGGGCGCTGATCGTGGTCGAGGGCCTCTACAGCATGGACGGCGATGCGCCGGACCTCGCCGGGCTCGTGGCCCTCAAGAAGCGCTACGACGCGTGGCTGATGGTCGACGAGGCCCATGGTCTCGGCGTCACCGGCCGCACCGGCGCGGGCCTGTTCGAACATTGCGGTGTCGACCCGAAGGAGGTCGACATCTGGATGGGCACGCTGTCGAAGACCCTGTCCACCTGCGGCGGCTACATCTGCGGGCCGATTGCCCTGATCGAGTACCTCAAGCACACGGCGGGCGGATTCGTGTACAGCGTCGGCATGTCGCCGCCGCTTGCCGCCGCTGCCGAGGTGGCCCTCGCGGTGATGCATGCCGAGCCGGAGCGGGTCGAGCGCCTGCGCCAGAACGGCACCCTGTTCCTGGCGACCGCCAAGAAGCTGGGCCTCGATACCGGCTTCAGCCTGGGCCTCGCGGTCGTGCCGATCATCGTCGGTGACTCGCTGAAAGCCGTCACCCTGTCGGACCGGCTGTTCCGCCGGGGCATCAACGTCCAGCCGATCATCCACCCGGCGGTGCCGGAGCGGGCCTCGCGCCTGCGTTTCTTCCTGACCTCCGAGCACACCCCCGACCAGATCCGCGACACCGTGAACGCGGTGGCCGAGGAACTGGCGGCCATCGACAAGGGCGGCTCGCTGATCGAGCAGCTGCTGGCCAAGCGGGTCTGAGCCCGTCCGGGGCCGTGGGCCCCGGATCCATGACGAGCGTTATGACGGGAAACGGGGCGCGGATGTCATCCGCGCCCCGTTTCGCTTTGAATCCAGGGTGTCCGCAGGCTCGATAAGGAAGGGCCTGGATCCGGGATCGCGCGCACAGGCGGCGCCGCGATCCCGATCGTCCCGTATGCGGGCCGCTCCCTACTTGGCGTAGGAGTAGGCCAAGGCGGCGGAGGAGACCGGTCCGGTGACGCCGCTGAAGGCGGTGAGCACCTTCTGGACCTCGGTGAACGGCGCGTTCGACACGTAGATCAGATCGCGGTTGCGCATGCGGAACGCCTGGGAGACGAACAGGCTGTTGGGATCGCGCATGTCGATCCGGTAGACCACCGGCACCAGCGGCGTGCCGAGCAGCCGCGAGCTGGGGCTGAGGCGCCGCACGACGCTGGCCGGCTCGAACCGGAAGATGAACGTCCCGGCCGGGTCGGCGGCGAAGTCCGACAGGCCGCGCGCCTTGGCCAGCGCCTGGGCCAGGGTGATGCCGTCGGCCTGGAACGG
>NZ_FPBW01000024.1:0-115451 GCF_900116795.1 Methylobacterium sp. UNCCL125
CGGCGTCCGCCGCCGACCTGCCGCGCCGCGCTGCGCCGCCGCCGGTGTTCACGCCGGTGCCGGTGTTCACCTGGACCGGCTTCTACGTCGGTGTGAACGCCGGCTACGGCTTCGACGCCAACAGCCGCAACACCACCAGCTACGCCCTGCCGGGCGGCTCGCTGATCAACTCCCCCGGCACCTCGGGCGTCGTCAGCGTCAACAACCGCAACAACAACGACGGCTTCTCGGGCGGCGCCCAGATCGGCTACAACTACCAGTTCACGCCGGGCTCGGGCGTGGTGATCGGCTTCGAGGCCGACGCCCAGTACGTCGACTTCGCCCGCCGCGCCAACGCCACCCAGAACTACAGCTTCCTGGGCTTCCCCGGCGTCGCCTTCTCCAACCCGCCCGCCTTCGTCGCCACCAGCGGCAACGGCCTCGACTACTTCGGCACCGTCCGCGGCCGCCTCGGCTACGCCTTCGACCGCACCCTCGTGTACGGCACCGGCGGCTTCGCCTACGGATCCGGCCAGGACGACCAGAACTTCTCCGGCAACCGCTTCCGCGACAGCTTCCGCACCGGCTGGGCCGCCGGCGGCGGCGTCGAGTACGCCCTGCCCACCGACTCCTTCCTGAACTTCTTCCGCTCCTCGGCCGTCACCCTGAAGGTCGAAGGCCTGTACGTCAGCCTCGACCGCCAGAAGAACTCCGCCGGCGGCGTCTTCTACGGCAACCTCCTGCCCCCGAACGGCACCGCCTACCTCAACGGCGCCGCCGCCAAGACCGAGTTCGCCGTCGTCCGCGCCGGCCTGAACTACAAGTTCGGCTCGTACTAAGCCGAGCGTGACTCGAGGGGCCATCGCCCCTCGCGGAGACTTGGCATGGGACTGGTCCTCTGCATGCCGGTCGCCGCGGGATGGCGATGCCCCTCGCTCGACCCTTGCATCCCAGCCCGATCAACCTGGTCGCGAGGTCGACAAAACCCCGGGAGCATTCCGCTCCCGGGGTTTCCGCATGTGTGGGGCCACCCGAAACCGTTGCGCCCACACCTGAGCATTCCCCTCGCGATGTCGGGCTCTTGTCGGTGCTTCTGGAAGGGGTTTCACGAGGCCCTCAGGCTTCGCGCCTGCGCTGATTGGTGCCGCCCGAAGCGCCACGGGAGCGCCAGGCTTTCGGATTTTCCGTCGCCCTGAACCGCGCCCCTGTCATCCGGGCGGGCGGGCGGACCTCGCGGCGGGACGGGGTGATCCCGCGCCGATACGCGACGGCCGACGGCTTGCATGCCAGCGCGCGAGGGCGCGATATGATCGGCCACGACGGCGGAGCGGGACAATCGCGGGATGGCGGATTTCCGCAGCTTGGAGGTGTTTTACTGGGTTGCGAAACTCTCCAGCTTTCGCCGCGCCAGCGAGAAGGTGAATACGACCCAGCCGGCCGTCTCCCAGCGCATCGCGGCCCTGGAGCATGAATACGGCACGCTGTTCGAGCGCCGAAGCCGGGACGTCGCCCTGACGGAGCGGGGGCGTCTCCTCCTGGGTTTCGCGGAGCGGTTCCTGGCTCTGCAGGACGAGATGAGCGCGGCCCTACACGAGACCGGACGCACGCGGGGCACCCTGCGGCTCGGCGTGTCCGAGACGATCGTCCATCTGTGGCTGTCGCGCTTCATCGAGCGCATGCGCGCCGCCCATCCCGGGATCGGCGTCGACATCACCGTGGACATCTCGCCGAACATGCAGGCCGCCCTCGTCGCCGACGAGATCGATCTGGCACTCCTCGTGGGTCCGATCACCCTGCCGAGCTTCGTCAACCGTGCCCTGTTCAGCACCCCGGTCGCGTGGATCGCCGCGCCGGGCCTGCTGCCGGGCGACGCGCCCCTGAGCCTCGGCGCGCTCCTGCACCATCCGCTCATCACCTACCCGCGCAACACCAGCCCCTATGTCGAGCTGCGCGACCTCGTCCTGCAGGAGAACCTCCTGCCGAGCCAGATCCACACCAGCGCCTCGCTCGCCACCATCGTGAAGATGGGCATCGAGGGCCTCGGGATCTGCGTGATCCCGCCGGCGGTGGTCGAGGCCGAGATCCGCGCCGGCACCCTCCGCGTCCTGCCGGCAGAGCCGCTGCTCTCGGAGCTGACCTTCACGGCGATGCACATGAAGCGGCCGGCCCACCATTTCGTGGCGGATGCGGCCCGCCTCGCCCAGGACGTGGCCGAAACCTGGGCCGCCGGCCGATAAGACTGGTTTATCGCGCCTCATTCGCAATCACGATTGGCGTGCCCTGCGGCGCGATGAAATCGTTGCGGCAGGACATGAATCGCTGAAGCGATCGGGATCTTGCGGAATCCGGGCTGCCGACGATGCCGGCCCGGCGCTCGACAACCAGCCAGGGAGATCATCGCGGTGAGCCAGCACCTGGGCGCCGACGGCGCAGCACCTGTCTTCGCCGATGCGGCGGAAGCGCGGCGCGCGATCCGCGCGGGTCGGTTCCGGGGCCACACCTCGGGTCTCGTGCCCGCCCACGCGCAGGGCAACCTGATGATCCTGCCGCGGGCCATGGCGGAGGATTTCCACCGCTTCTGCCAGCAGAACCCGAAGCCCTGCCCGATCCTCGGCGTCTCGCAGCCCGGCGCCCGCACGCTTCCGACGCTCGGCACCGATCTCGACCTCGCCACCGACGTTTCCGGCTATCGCGTCTACGAGGGCGGCGAACTCGTGGCGGAGCTGCCCGACCTGACCGGCGTGTGGCGGAACGACCTCGTCACCTTCGTCCTCGGCTGCTCCTTCTCGTTCGAGGCCGGCCTGATCGCGGCGGGCATCCCGCTCCGCCACGTCGCCCTCGGCCGCAACGTCGCGATGTACCGGACCTCCATCGCCACACGGCCCTCGGGCCCGTTCCACGGCCCCCTGGTGGTCTCCATGCGGCCGATGAAGGCGGCGGACGCCATCAAGGCCGTGCAGGTCACGGCCCGGATGCCGGCGGTCCACGGAGCGCCGGTCCATCTCGGCGACCCGAGCCTGATCGGTATCCGCGACATCGCGCAGCCGGATTTCGGCGATCCGGTCCCGATCGAGCCCGACGAGCTCCCGGTCTTCTGGGCCTGTGGAGTCACTCCCCAGGCGGTGGCGATGGCGGCGCGGCTGCCGCTCTGCATCACCCACGCGCCCGGTCACATGCTGATCACCGACCTCCTCAACCGCGACCTGCCGTTCCTGTGACCCTCCCGGCCGCATGACGGCCTGTCCGCCAAGGAGTTGCGCCATGTGGGTGAAAGACACGAGTCCGGCGGAGCGCCGGGTGCTGGGCGCGGCCTTCGCGGGCTACGGCGTCGATGCGTTCGACTACATGGTCTACACCTTCCTGATCCCGACGCTGGTCGTGGTCTGGGGCCTGACCAAGGTCGAGGCCGGCAACATCGCCACCGCCGCGCTGGTGACCTCGGCCATCGGCGGCTGGGCGGCCGGGATCCTGGCGGACCGCTACGGCCGGGTGGTCATCCTGCAGGGTACCGTCGCGTGGTTCACACTGTTCACGGTGCTCAGCGGCTTCACGCACTCCTACGAGCAACTGCTCGTCACCCGCGCGCTGCAGGGCTTCGGCTTCGGCGGCGAGTGGTCGGTGGGCTCCGTGCTGATCGCCGAGACGATCCAGGCCCGCTATCGCGGCAAGGCGGTGGGCCTCGTCCAGTCGAGCTGGGCGGTCGGCTGGGCCTGCGCGGCGATCGCCTTCTGGGCCGTGTTCGCCCTGGCGGAGCCCGCCGTGGCGTGGCGGATCCTGTTCTGGCTCGGCGCCCTCCCCTCGGTGCTGATCTTCTGGATCCGCCGCAACATCGAGGATCCGGAAGTCTACCGGCAGACGCGCGCCGCCATGCGGGACGTCGGCGATACGGGCAGCTTCCTCGACATCTTCTCCCGTCCGCTGATCGGCCGGACCGTGCTGGCGAGCCTGCTGGCGACCGGCATGCAGGGCGGCTACTACGCGGTGACCACGTGGCTTCCGACCTACCTGAAGACCGAGCGCAACCTCTCGGTCCTGAACACCAGCGGCTACCTGCTGATGCTGATCTTCGGATCATTCGTCGGGTACCTGACCAGCGCCTGGCTCTCCGACCGCATCGGGCGCCGCCTGGGCTTCATCCTGTTCGGCTTCTGCGCCGGTCTCCTCGTCCTGGCCTACACGCTGATCCCGATCACCGACCCGGTGATGCTGGTCCTCGGCTTCCCCCTCGGCTTCTTCCTCTCCGGCGTCTTCTCCGGCATGGGCGCCTTCCTGAGCGAGCTGTTCCCGAGCCGGATCCGCGGCTCCGCGCAGGGCTTCTGCTACAATTTCGGCCGCGCCACGGGCGCGATCTGCCCGGCCGTGGTGGGCCATCTCAGCGGCTCGCTGACACTCGGCATCGCCATCGGCGTCGTGGCGGCGGGCGCCTATTGCCTCGTGATCGTCGCGGCGCTTCTGTTGCCCGAGACGGCGGGCCGCGCGCTCGATTCTTGCAGCGCGGATCCGAGCGAGCCGGAGCCCGTTGCGGCCCTATGAGACCCGATCGGCACGCGGAGCGGCGGCGATGACCAGCGTGGACCTGAATTCCGACCTCGGCGAGGGCTACGGCGCCTATGCCTGCGGCGACGACGCGGCGATCCTCGGGATCGTCACCTCGGCCAACGTCGCCTGCGGCCTCCATGCGGGCGACCCCGAGATCATGGCCCGGACCTTCGCGCTGGCGAAGGCGCGCGGCGTCGCGGTCGGCGCCCATCCGGGCTTCCCCGACCTCTGGGGCTTCGGGCGGCGGCGGATGCCGTTCAGCCCGGACGAGATCGAGCGGCTCGTCGCCTACCAGATCGGCGCCGCCCAGGCGCTGGCCGCCTATGCCGGCCACCGCATCACCTACGTGAAGGCGCACGGGGCGCTGGCCAACGTCGCCGCCGAAGAGCGGCCGGTGGCCGACGCCATCGCCCGGGCCGTCCGGGCCGTGGACCGCGACCTCGCGCTGCTCGCCATCGCGCTCACCGCCCAGGTGCCGGCGGGCGAGGGTTGCGGCCTTGACGTGCATCAGGAGATCTTCGCCGATCGCGGCTACACGCCGACCGGGCTCCTGATCCCGCGCAGCCAGCCCGGCGCGATGATCACCGATGCCGGCGAGGCGGCCGACCGGGTCCTGCGCATGGTCGAGGCGGGCGCGATCCTCACGGCGGACGGCCGGACGCTGCCGACGCCGATCCGCTCGATCTGCGTCCACGGCGATTCCGCCCACGCCGTCGCCACAGCCCGCGCGGTGCGGACCCGACTGGAGGGCGCGGGCGTCACGCTGGCGCCGTTCCGGCCGTGAGCGCGGTCGCGGAGCCCCGGCTTCTCGACGCCGGCGAGGCGGCCCTCGTGGTCGAGTTCGGCAGCACGGTCGACCCGGCGATCAGCGACCGGGTCCTGGCGCTGGACGACGCCCTCGGGGCGGATCCGCCCGAGGGGCTGCGGGAGCGCGTGCCGACCTACCGCTCCCTGATGCTGCACTATGATCCGCTGGTGCTCGACCGCGCGACGCTCGCCGAACGGGTCCGGGCGCTGGTGTCGGGCGCGACCGCGCGCGCGTCCAGTCCGACCCTGTGGACCCTGCCCTGCTGCTACGCTTCTCCGCATGGCGAGGACATCGCGCAGGTCGCCGAGCGCAGCGGGCTGTCGCCGGAGGCGGTGGTGTCGACCCATTCCGCCACGACGTTCCGGGTCTACATGTACGGCTTCGCGCCGGGCTTTGCCTATCTCGGCGGCCTGCCGGAGGCCCTGGCGGTGCCCCGGCGCGCGAGCCCGCGGCCGCCGCATCCGCGCAACGCCGTCATGATCGGCGGGGGTCTCGCCGCCGTGGCGACTGTGCCGATGCCGACCGGCTGGTACGTGCTCGGCGCGACGCCGGCCCGTCTCTACGCGCCCGAGCGCGACCCGAGCTTCTTCGTCGCCGCGGGTGACCAGATCCGCTTCGAACCGGTGGATTCCGCGACCTTCGACGCCCTGACAGCCCGGGAGGCGGCAGGCGAGCCGGTGGCCCGGCGCGGGGAGCCCCACTGATGCTCGCCCTCGTCATCGAGTCCGCCGGACCCGGCGTAACCCTGCAGGACGGGGGCCGGCACGGCTACCTGCGCTACGGCATCACGGCCGCGGGTCCCATGGACCCGCTGATGCACGCCGCCGCCAACCGGGCGGCATCGAACGCCCTCGACGCCACCGCCGTCGAGATCTCCACCGGCGGCGTCACCGTCTCGGCGGAGGACGGAACCGTCGGGATCGTCCTGCTCGCGCCGGGTTTCCGCGTCGCGCTGGACGGGGTGCCGTTGCCCGATACGGTCGCGCTCACCCTGGAACCCGGCCAGAGGCTCGTCGTGCGGGCCGGCGATGCGGGCGCCTGGGGCTATCTGGCGGTCGCTGGGCGGCTCGACGTGGCGCCGGTCCTCGGATCGGCGGCGACCCATACTCGCTCGGGGCTCGGCGGCCTCGACGGGCGCGGCCTCGCTGCGGGCGACCGCCTGCCCGTCGCCGAGGGCCGGACCCTGGACGGGGCGCCGCAGCGGCTCGTCGCCCCCTGGCTCGACCGCGACGGCCGGGTGATCCGGGTGGTGCTGGGCCCGCAGGACGATTACTTCGCCCCCGACCAGATCGAGGCCTTCCTGGCGGGTCCCTGGACGGTCTCGCCGCGGGGCGACCGGATGGCCTGCTTCGTCGACGGCACGCCGCTCAAGCACGCCAAGGGGCACGACATCGTCTCCGACGGCGTCGCCATGGGGGCGATCCAGGTCCCCGGCAACGGCCTGCCGATCATCCTGATGGCCGATCGGCAATCCACCGGCGGCTACCCGAAGATCGCCACGGTCATCGGACCGGATCTCGGGCGGCTGGCGCAGGTCCGGGGCGGGGCGCGCCTGTCGTTCCGGCGCGTGTCGGTGGAGGAGGCGGTCGCGGCGCGGCGCGCCGAGCGCGATCTCCTGCGCGAGGCGGTGCCCCGCGAGCCGGTCATCCGCACGGATTTTGCGTCGGACTTCTTGCTCGGCCTCAACCTCGTCGGTGGCGTCACCGACGGCCGCAGCTGAGCGCAGATCGGCTGCGCTCAGGGACGCAAGTAGATAGAGTGCGGCACCGGCCGAGTCCCCGGCCCGATCCCGAGACACAGGAAAGCCCGCACGCATGGCGCACGCCGTTACCGCCCCGGGAAGCCCGCCCGCCCGCAGCAACGAGCCCCTGAACGCCGACAGCGTGCGTCGCGCCCGGATCGACCTCGCCGCCTGCCTGCGCTGGGCCGCCCGGAACGGTCTGGAAGAGGGGATCTGCAACCACTTCTCGGCGGTGCTGCCGGAGCGGCCCGACCTGTTCCTGGTCAATCCCTACGGCCTCGCCTTCGCGGAGGTCACCGCGTCGAGCCTTCTGCTCTGCGACTTCCACGGCAACGTCGTCGAGGGCGAAGGTCAGCCCGAGGCCACCGCCTTCCACATCCATGCCGAGTTGCACCGGCTGAAGCCCCGCGCCCGGGCGGCGTTCCACACCCACATGCCCTATTCGACGGCCCTCGCCATGCTGGAGGGCGAGCCGCTGCTATGGGCGGGCCAGACGGCCCTGCGCTTCTACGGCCGGATCGCCGTGGACGAGGATTACAACGGGCTGGCGCTCGACGCGTCCGAGGGCCGGCGGATCGCCGAGAGCGCCGGCGAGGCGGACGTGGTGTTCCTGAAGAACCACGGCGTGATGGTGCTGGGCGAGACCATCGCGGAGGCCTGGGACGATCTCTACTATCTGGAGCGCGCCGCGCAGGCGCAGGTCCTGGCCATGAGCACGGGGCGCACGCTCAAGACCGTGCCCGAGGCGATCGTCAAGCACGTGGCGGCCCAGGAGGCGGCGGGACGCGCCGAGAGTGCGCGGCTGCACCTGGAGAGCGTCAAGCGGGTGCTGGCCCGGGACGAGCCCGCCTTCCTGGCGTAGACGCCACTCAGGGCGTCGCCCGGACCCGGTCCAGCAGCGTGGCGTCGGCATAGCCGTCCGCCGGCAATCCGATCGACCCCTGGAAGGCGCGCAGTGCCGCCCGCGTCTTGGGGCCGATCTTGCCGTCGACCCCGCCGGTGGCGAAGCCGCGCTCCGTGAGCCGGGTCTGCAGATCGCGCCGCTCGTCGGCCGTGAGCGGCCGGTCGCCCCGCGGCCAGTCGTGCACCAGGCCCGGGTCGCCGCTCAGGCGATCCGACAGGAGCGCGACGGTGAGCGCGTAGGCCAGGGCCGTGTTGTAGCGCAGGATCACCGCGAAGTTCGGCTGCAGCAGGAACGCGGGGCCGCGGATTCCGGCGGGCAGGACCAGGGTCGCCTCGGCCTCGTCCGGCATCGCGCGGTCACGCGCAGGCTTCACGCCGAGCGCCCGCCATGCCGCGATGGTGCGGACCGTCGTCTCGTCGGCGAGGGCCGCATCGAAATTCTCGGGCAGCGCCGCCTCGGCGCCCCAGCTTTCTCCGGGCTTCCAGCCGTGGGTGATGAGGTAATGAGCCGTCGACGCGAGCGCATCCGGCACCGAGGTCCAGATGTCGCGTCGTCCGTCGCCGTCGAAATCCACCGCCTCGCGCTGGTAGACGCTGGGCATGAACTGCGTGTGCCCCATGGCGCCGGCCCAGGATCCGGTGAGCCCCGCTTGCATCCGGTCGAGGGGCGCCTGGTTCCAGGCCAGGATCTGGAGCGCTGCCGTCAGTTCGTCGCGCCAGTAGGTGGCGCGATTGGGATCGCTGCAGCCGAGCGTCGCCAGCGAGCGGACGACCGGTTTCACCACCGCCGGATTGTCCAGCACGGCGCCGTAGCTCGATTCCACGCCCCAGAACGCCACCAGGATGTGGCGGTCGACCCCGTACCGGGCCTCGATGGCCGCGAGCGTGTCGGCGTGCTCGGCGAGCTTGCGCTGACCGGCCTCGATGCGGGCCGGCGTGACACTGGCCTCGATGTAGTCCCAGATCGGCCGGACGAACTCCCCCTGGCTCTGCGTTGCGGCGAGCACGTCCGGATCGGGCGTCAGGGTGGCGAGCTGCGCCTCGGCGAGGCTCTGCGGCACGGCCCGCGCCGTGACCCAGGCGATCAGATCGGCCCGGCAGGTCTCGAAGGGCTGGGGCGTGGCCGGCGGGGATTGGTCCGGCCCCGCGGCGGCGAGCGTCGGCGCCACCAGACCGATCAGAAGTGAGGCTCCGGTCGTCAGGACCGTCCGCAGGGGGCCGCTCCAGGTCGCGGGCCGCATCGGCGCAGCGCGATCGTCCATGGGCATCTCCGGTGATCCAGATGCGCGCGACGTAGCACACCGAGCCCGCGACGGCACCTTCAGCGGGGACTCGCCGTGACGGCGGCTCCGCCCCAAGTCGCGTCATGACAGTCCGAACGCCAGGAGACCGAACCGTGCAACGTGCTTATCTCACGGCGATCGGTACGGCCCTCCTGTCCGCCGGACCAGCCAGCGCCCTGGAAGTCACCCGCAGCCGTGACATCCCGGCCCCGCCGGCTGCCGTCTGGGCCCTGATCGGCGATTTCTGCGCGATCCAGAACTGGCACCCGCAGGTCCAGCGCTGCATCCTGTCGGGCGAGGACGACGACGACGGCATCCGCGCGCAGATCCGCGGCCTCGTCGTCAAGGGCGGCCTGGGTACGATCGCGGAAGTCGAGACCGCGCGCGACGAGACCGGCATGAGCTACAGCTACAGCTTCATCCAGGGCCCCCTGCCGGTGCGCGCCTACAATGCGACACTGACGGTCCGCCCCAACGGTGAAGGGTCCACGGTGATCTGGAGCGCGACCTTCGACGCCGAGGGTATGAGCGACGCCGACGCAGTCGCCGACATCACCGGCGTGTTCGACGCCGGGCTTGCCGGGATCGCCCGGGAGACGGCCAGATAGGCGCCGGCCGAATCAGTCCGCCGCGCCAAACATCGCCTGGCCGGAGCCGCGGCGGTGCCGGGCACCGCTGTGTGCGGCGGCGGCGCGACCGAGCGCCCGGCTCGATTCCCAGAGACAGCCCCAGGAGGGCGAGACCCGCATGCGCCGTCACCGCCACGCCAAGATCGTCGCCACCGTCGGTCCCGCCAGCTCCACGCCGGACCAGCTCCGCGCCCTGTTCCTCGCCGGCGTCGACACGTTCCGGTTGAACTTCAGCCACGGCGTCCAGGCGGATCACGCCAAGGTCCACGCGGCGATCCGCGACCTGGAGAAGGAGGTGGGCCGGCCGATCGGCATACTGCAGGATCTCCAGGGACCGAAGATCCGGATCGGCACGCTGCAAGGCGGCCGGCTCGATCTTCAGGCCGGGGAGACGGTGCGCTTCGTCCTCGAGGGCGCCGACGGTGACAAGCAGGCGATCCCGCTGCACCACCCGGAGATCTTCGACGCCGTCGTGCCGGGCCAGGAACTCCTCATCGACGACGGGCGGGTGCGGGTGCGGGTCACAGGGCCCGAGCGGACTTCCATCACCGCCGAGGTGATCACCGGCGGACCGATCTCGAACCGCAAGGGCGTGAACCTGCCGGGCACCCTGCTGGATCTCTCGCCGCTCACCGAGAAGGACCGGGCCGACCTCGCCTTCGGGCTGGATCTCGGCGTCGACTGGGTCGCCCTGTCCTTCGTCCAGAAGCCCTCCGACGTGATCGAGGCGCGGGGCATCATCGGCGACCGCGCCGGCATCATGTCGAAGATCGAGAAGCCGCAGGCGCTAGACCGGATCGACGACATCATCCGGCTCTCCGATGCCGTGATGGTTGCCCGCGGCGATCTCGGCGTCGAGATCCCGCACGAGGACGTGCCGGCGCGGCAGAAGGAGCTGATCCGGGCCTGCCGGCTGGCCGTGAAGCCCGTGGTCGTGGCGACCCAGATGCTCGATTCCATGGTCAACGCCCCGGCGCCGACCCGGGCCGAGGCGTCGGACGTCGCCACCGCCATCTATGACGGCGCCGACGCGGTGATGCTCTCGGCGGAATCGGCAACCGGCCGCTACCCGGTCGAGGCGGTGGCGATGATGGACCGGATCATCCGCAGCGTGGAGGGGCACAAGCTCTATCACTCGATCATCGCGGCCTCGGAGCCGGGCGAGGAGGAGACGCCGCCGCATGCGGTGGCGACCGCCACGGCCGATCTCGCCGAGGCCGTGCGCGCCGCCGCGATCGTCGCCTACACGGCGAGCGGGACCACGGCGGCACGGGTGGCGCGCAAGCGTCCGGCCGCTGCGATCCTGGCCTTGACCCCGAACGTCGCAACCTCGCGGCGGTTGAGCCTGCTCTGGGGTGCGCACAGCGTCCTGACGGAGGATGTCGACAGCTACGAGGAAATGACCACGAAGGCCCGCCACCATGCGCAGGACGAGGGCTTCGCCAAGCCGAACGACATCATCGTGGTCACCGCCGGCATCCCGTTCCATTCGGCCGGCAACACCAACAACATCCGCCTGATGCAGATCTGAGCCGGCCGATCGGGAGCGTGATCTGGAACGCGGCCCACATCTCACCCGTTGATAGGAAGCTGCGCCATTTGGGCGCGATAACGGAGGGCCGAGCCATGAACCTGATCGGACGCATCGTCACCAAGATCCTCGGCAACGAGAACCGTCCCGTGTACCGCGACGACCGGAACGCCAGCTCGGCGACCCCGCTCGGCCGCCTCGTGACGAAGATCCTGGGCAAATAAGAGGTCGGCAGGACCGGGCCTGCGCCGGCAATCCGGCTCCGGGACCTGACATCGTCCACCGCGCGCCCTGCCGGGCGCGCGGAAAAACCTGTTCGATCAGTGCGCCACGACGCTCGCGGTCTCTCTGAGGACCGGCGAAGCCGGAACTGTATGCTGCCAGAAGGTGCCGCTCCGGCCCTTCTCGAGGCCCGCATCGTAGAGCGCGCGCATGTAGGCGGTGTCGAAGCCCTTGGCGGCCGAGGCCTTGGGGCCGTTCTCGTCAATGTATGTCAGGTTGAAGCCGATGCCGTTGGCACGCGCGAGCGCGTAGGTCGCGGTGAGCGTGGCCCGGGAGCGCGCCCGGCTCGCCGTCGTGAATGAGCGCTCGACGATCGAGAGCGTGTTGTCCTTCGTGACCTCGAAATCCGGCTCGAGACGGCCGTTGATCACCACGTAGATCTCGGCCTTGCCGCCCGTACGGATCCGTCCGTCGCGCAACAGGAGGCTCTGCGGCAGGGTGAAGACCGGCGTCACCACCGAGCCGTCCACATGCATCTCCTGGAAACGCGTGTCGCCGGCCGAAACGTCGATGAACTGGGGCGGGAACACCGCCGGAATGCTGGCCGAGGCCGCCAACACGTCGCGGAACAGCTCCCGGGCGTTCGGCACGCCGCTCGCCGCGATGGCGCCCATGTTCCAGATCACCGCCCGCTGGGAATCGAGGTTCGTCGTCACCACGAGGAGGCGCCGCCCCTTGGCATGCTCCTCGGCAACCGCCTTGAGGAGATCCGCCGTGACGTAGCGGTCGATCAGGCTGCGCAGGCGTCCGTCACCGAACAATCCGGAGCCGAACAGCACGTTTGCCAGGTTGGGCGAGGCCACCAGCTCACCCGCGACGCCGCTGGTGTAGAACTCGGTCAGATAGGGATCGTAGGCCGGTCCCAGAAAGGCGAAGGGGGCGATCAGCGCGCCGGTCGAGACACCGGACACCAGAGTGAATTCCGGGCGCTTGCCGGAGGCTGTCCAGCCGTTGAGCACGCCCGCCCCGTAGGCGCCGTCACCCCCGCCGCCCGACAGGGCCAGATACGTGAAGCCCTTGAGGCGACGCTCCGGATTGGCGGCGAGCGCCGCGATCGTGTCCACCGACGCGTCGGCGAAGACGCGCGCACCGGGGACGCCGGGGATGGTCGCCAGCGCGGCCTGCTCGGCGCTGTACGGAGTCCGCGGGACGCTGCCGCACGCCGCGACCTGCCCCGCCAGCCCGAACGCCACTGCCATGCGCAGGCTGACCTGACGAAAACCCATCGTCGCTTCCTTGAACCGCGTAACGCGCCCACTCTGCCACACGGAACGAGCTTGGCCGTACAGCCTGTTCCACCATAGCCGGCTGAGCAGGACGATATGGCCGCGCTGTTGCGGAGGGGTCACGTTTCCACGGGATCCGGGCACAAGCGTGGCCGCCTCGATCGCACGGCCGAGGGGCCATCGGCCGCCGCCATTGCCGGTGGACAGGCGCCGCGGCGGCCCGCATCGGGGGACCGGCCGCCCTTGCAACGCTCGCGAACGCCGCGCTAGGGTTCCCCCGTGGCCTGGCGAGACAGGGTGTCGCACGCGGTGCG
Organism: Methylobacterium sp. UNCCL125; assembly: GCF_900116795.1. Taxonomy (NCBI): domain Bacteria; kingdom Pseudomonadati; phylum Pseudomonadota; class Alphaproteobacteria; order Hyphomicrobiales; family Methylobacteriaceae; genus Methylobacterium; species Methylobacterium sp. UNCCL125. The sequence goes on from NZ_FPBW01000024.1 coordinate 13,236, forward strand.
GCAGCCGGCGCGCGAGGGCGCGGTCTGCGCGGCGACACGGTCGGCCGAGATAAGGCGTCCGGCGGCCCGAACACACGGCCTCGCTTTCGGGAACGCAGCCGAGCCGCAGGGGGCGGAGGGGATGATGGAACCGGTTCTCGGCTGGACGGATGATCGCGTGGCGCTGCTGCGCCGGTTGTGGGAAGACGGGCAGAGCGCCAGCAAGATCGCGGCGCAGCTCGGCGGCGTCACCCGCAATGCGGTGATCGGCAAGGTCCATCGCCTCGGTCTGGCCGGGCGTGCCCGGGGTGGCGAGGAGGCTCCGGCCGCCGCGCCACCGTCCAAGACCGTCGAGATCGAGACCGCCATCGCGGTGGTCGAGACACAGGCGCCCGAGCCGGTGGCGATCCTCGCCCATCGTCCGGCCCCCGAATTTCCCGCGCCGGTGCCGGCTCCGGAGCCTGTGGCTCTGGCGGTCTCGCAACGCGTGACCATCATGGACCTGCGGGAATCCATGTGCCGCTGGCCGCTTGGCGATCCGACGACCCCGGAATTCCGGTTCTGCGGCGCCCGGTCGATCACTGGGCTGCCCTATTGCACCCACCACGCCGAGATCGCCTACCAGCCGGCAGCCGAGCGGAAACGCGACCGCCGCGTCGCCTCCTTCCGCTGAAGCCCGGCGGACTCAGCGCAGGCTCACGCCCGCTTCGCGGAGGAGGCGGGCGGTCCCGGGATTGATCCTGTCCGCCGGGACGAGGCCGACGAGGTTCTTCGGCTGGGCGGTGGGCAAGTCCGTGCGCGCCAGCGCCGCCGCGACGCGATAGGCCGCGTCCTCGCGGAGTCCGGGCCGCGCGAGCACGAAGCTCCAGGATCCGACTGTCTCGATCGGGTCCGTCTGGCCGGCGAAGCTGCCCGCCGGGACTGTCAGGCGCCGCGTCGCCGCGCCCGGCTGCGCGAGGCGCGCGATTCCCGCCTCGGACGGCCCGAAGAAGCGGGCTCCGCCCGGATCGGCGGCCAGAGCATGGAAGCCCGGCCAGTCGAGGCCGCCGCCCCAGAGCGCGTCGGCGCGGCCCTCCCGCACCAGGGCCGGACCGTCGCCGGCCCGGTCGAGCAGCATCGGGCTGATGTCCCGCTCGGGATCGAGACCCGAGGCGCTGAGGGCGCTCCGGCCCATGACGGTGAGCCCCGAATTATGGGTGCCGAGCACGACCCTGCGCCCGCGCAGATCCGACACGGAGCGGATCGCGCTGCCGGCCGGAACCACGAACAGGCCCGGCGTCGGGTACATCGGGGCCAGAACGGTCAGGTCGCCGCCTTCGGCGAGGGCCGGATAGGCGTACGCACCCTGTACGAGGCCGAGATCGACCCGGCCGGTGCGGAGGAGGCCGACATTCTCGGCGGACCCGCCGGTGGCACGCCGCTCGATCGCCAAAGTCGGGTCGACGGCTGCGATGGCGTGGGCGAGCGTCTCCCCGAAGGCTGGAAAGCCGCCGCCCGGCGTCGCGGTGGCGAGCACGAGGCGGACCACCTCGCTCCCCCAGGTCGGCCGTGCCAGGATCACCCCGAAGCCAGCCAACAGAGCGACCCGACGAGTCGGCCCTCGGGGCCGTCCCAGCCCTCCCGATGCGGACGACGCGCCGATCCCGCCGGTCGTCTCGACGGGGGCTGGAGAATGAAATTCCATCAGGCTCGAACCAATCGATAAAGGCCTTCCATCCGGGGCCGAATGCCCTTGAAATAATGAAAAGAACTTTCGGTAAGGGCACTTAGCCCGATTGCTCCGGCCGCGGCAACGCGATATCGCAGCCTCCCGTCCGGAACCGGCCGGGCCGGCCTCGCGTGAGCGATCCCTTGGCGCGGCCCGTCCCGGACCCGAGATCTGTCAGATCCTTCAACACGCGCAGGAGTTCCCCGATGGCCGATACCATCAACGCACCGGCGAAGGTCGGCCACGGCCGGGTCTACGGCTCGATCACCGAGACGATCGGCAACACCCCGCTGGTGCGCCTCAACCGGCTGCCCAAGGAGCACGGGGTCGATGCCGAGATCCTGCTCAAGCTCGAATTCTTCAACCCGATCGCCAGCGTCAAGGACCGCATCGGCGTCAACATGATCGACGCGCTGGAGGCCTCCGGCAAGCTCCAGCCTGGCGGCACGCTGGTCGAGCCGACCTCGGGCAACACCGGTATCGCCCTCGCCTTCACGGCCGCCGCCCGCGGCTACCGGCTCATCCTGGTGATGCCCGAGACCATGTCGCTGGAGCGGCGCAAGATGCTCGCCTTCCTGGGAGCGGAGCTGGCGCTCACCCCCGGCGCACAAGGCATGAAGGGCGCGATCGCGAAGGCCGAGGAACTCCTGAAGGAGATCCCCGGTGCCGTGATGCCGCAGCAATTCTCGAACCCCGCCAACCCCGAGATTCACCGGAAGACCACCGCCGAGGAGATCTGGAGCGACACCGGCGGCCAGCTCGACGCGTTCGTGGCCGGCGTCGGCACCGGCGGCACCGTGACGGGTGTCGGCGAGGTGCTGAAGCCGCGCCTGCCGAACCTGAAGGTCTTCGCCGTGGAGCCGGAGGATTCCCCGGTGATCTCCGGCGGCCAGCCCGGCCCGCACAAGATCCAGGGCATCGGCGCCGGCTTCATTCCGGACAACCTTCACACCGACATCCTCGACGGCGTCCTGAAGGTCACCAATCAGGCCGCCTTCGAGACCGCCCGGGCCCTCGCCCGCTTGGAAGGCATCCCCGGCGGCATCTCCACCGGCGGCAACGTCGCCGCGGCGCTGGAGCTGGCCAAGCGGCCCGAATTCCAGGGCAAGCGCATCGTGACCGTCGCCTGCTCCTTCGCCGAGCGCTACATCTCGTCGGCCCTGTTCGACGGCATCGGTTAGGCGCTATCGGAGCGGCCCTCGGGCCGCTCCAACACGGGTGTCCCGGGAATCGCGCCGGCACCGTTCGGCGCGAGACATATACCCCACAGAGGCCGGATTTGGCGCACCGCCTGAGTGGGACCACCACACCAAGAGAACTCTCGAATAGTGAAACTGATCTTTGTAATATTCATTTCAGGCCATTTTGCCTATAAACACTACAAATCAATTGGTATAGTTCGCGCCGCTCCGAAAAGCGCCGCATCTGGATTCGGAAAAGCCTTTCCGGTAACGCCAGACCCGTCGATCGGGTGGCGATTCTCTGATGCGCGGTCTCCTTATTCTTATGCTCAGCCTCTGGGCTCAGGCCGCGCTCGCGCAGGGCTTCGCGCTGCATGACCTGACCAGGCTGGCCGAAGCTTCCAGAACCGCCCTCGGGCCGGAGGCCGCCGCGCAGGCCGCACCGCTTCATCTCGGCGTGAATTGTTCGTCCTGCAGGGGTGCGCCGACGATCGAGCTGCAGCTCGGGCGCCTGACCGACGGGACGGAAGAGCGGGTGCGCTCCGGCAGGACGTCCCTCGGCGCGCTCGAAACGCTCTGCGTTCGGCGGAACCCGGATTGCCGACTCTCGGCTCTGCCGGCCGGCCCGGCGATCGGCTGGCTGAGTGTCTACGCGCTGGAACGCGGTGCGGGCGCGACAGCCGTCATCCTCCGGGGTGGCGATCTGCTGACGATCGAGGCCCGCGCGGCGGATCGCGGGGCTGCCGAGGATTCCGTGCGCCGCCTGACTGAGGCCGTCCTGCCGCGGATCGTCGGCCCCTGACATTAGGGGACCGCCGGCGCTCGATCGCCTCGGCCCCCGCAACCCTCCTGCCCCGCCTCCGTTGTCCCTCGAAGAGGCAGCGAGGCGAGCCATGACAGAGCAGACCGGACAGACGTCGCGGGAAAGTCCTGAAACCGACAAGGCCAGTGAGATCGGGACCCCGCGCGAGCAGCTTGGCCAGATGGAAGACAAGGCCAGGAGCGGCACCGACCTTGGCGAAGCCATCGACCGTGCCACCGCCGCCGTCGGTCAGGACGACGGGAAGCGCTGATGAGCCGAGCGACGAGCGAGTCCGAGACGGTCACCCGCAAGCCCGACGACGCGGTCGGGTCGCGCGGAACCCCGCTGGCCGGGGGCGGTCACCAAACACCCGAGCAGGCGGCGATCACCGACATGGAATCCGGTGAAACGCCACGGAGCGAGCCGAAGGAGGGCTGGGGTTCGACCGGCGAGCCCGGACGCGCGCCGCCCGCCATCGGCGGTTCTTCCGGCGGCCATTCGGACCAGAAAGCCTCGCGGGGCCCGGCCGCGGACACCAAAGTCGCGGGCGGCCATTCACGCGCCGAGCAGGAGACCCAGGAATGACCGAGCGCCGCGAGACCGATCCGCAGCCGGAGAAGCCGAAGAACGTCGCCCCCGACGCGGTGAAGGACCCGAACGAGAAGACCGAGGGCAAGCCCGGCCTGGGCACGCCCTCCGGAGGCACGCAGAACGACGAGACCGATCCCGGCGGCAGCTGACGCGACAGAGCCGCACCGCGACGCGGTGCGGCTGCTCGCGGCTCAGGAGAGGCGGAGAGGGATCGGTCCGGCCGCCAGCGGCACGTCGCCGGGGCGGCAGCCGGTCTCGAGGCAGGCGTAGCGGATCGCATCCTGACGGCTGCGGAAGATGCCTCCGGCACGCCCACCAGCCTCCACGGCCACCCAATGCCCCTCGCCGTCTTGACCGACGAGATAGGAGGGCGGCGCAGAAGCGGCAGGCGGGAGCGACGGGATTGGATTCAACGCGACGGACATCGGTGTCACGGGGTTCACGCGGGCCTCTCGGGTCCGCCGCACCGAGGTATTGTCCCCGGCATAAGGGTTCGATGGGCCCGAGATCAGCCGGACATAAGGGCTGCATCAGCAACCGGGCCTGAGCGCCCGGTTGCCGGTCGTTCAGCTCAGGCGGCGTTTTCCTTGGAGCGCTCCGCCCGCTTGCGGTCGTTCGGGTCGAGGATCGCCTTACGCAGGCGGATCGACTTCGGCGTCACCTCGACGAGTTCGTCGTCCTGGATCCAGGCCAGCGAGCGCTCTAGGGTCATACGGATCGGCGGGGTGAGGCGCACGGCCTCGTCCTTCGACGTGGTGCGGATGTTGGTGAGCTTCTTGCCCTTGAGCACGTTCACCTCGAGGTCGTTCTCGCGGTTGTGCTCGCCGACGATCATGCCCTGGTAGACCTTCCAGCCCGGCTCGATCATCATCGGGCCGCGGTCCTCCAGATTCCACATGGCGTAGGCGACAGCCTCGCCCTGGTCGTTGGAGATCAGCACGCCGTTGCGCCGGCCCGGCATCTCGCCCTTGTAGGGCTCGTAGGCCTTGAACAGCCGGTTCATGATCGCGGTGCCGCGGGTGTCGGTGAGCAGCTCGCCCTGGTAGCCGATCAGGCCACGGGTCGGGGCGTGGAAGACGAGGCGCAGGCGATTGCCGCCCGACGGCCGCATCTCCAGCATCTCGGCCTTCCGCTCGGACATCTTCTGCACGACGACGCCGGAATGCTCCTCGTCGACGTCGATCACGACCTCCTCGATCGGCTCCAGGAGCCCGCCGGCCTCGTCGCGCTCGAACACGACGCGCGGCCGCGAGACGGCGATCTCGAAGCCCTCGCGGCGCATGGTCTCGATCAGGATCGAGAGCTGCAGCTCGCCGCGGCCCGAGACGTAGAACGAGTCCTTGTCGGCCGCCTCCTCGATCTTGAGCGTGACGTTGCCCTCGGCCTCCTTGAACAGGCGGTCGCGGATCATGCGGCTCGTGACCTTGTCGCCCTCGGTGCCCGCGAGCGGGCTGTCGTTGACGATGAACGACATCGTCACCGTCGGCGGATCGATCGGCTGCGCCTGGATCGGGGTGTCGACCTGCGGGTCGCAGAAGGTATCGGCCACGGTGCCCTTCATGAGGCCGGCGATCGACACGATGTCGCCCGCCTCGCCCACGTCGATGGGCGCACGCTCAAGGCCGCGGAAGGCGAGGATCTTCGACACGCGGCCGGTCTCGACCACCTTGCCGGTGCGGTCGAGGACCTTGATCGACTGGTTGGGCTTCACCGAGCCCGAAGCGATCCGGCCGGTGATGATCCGGCCGAGGAACGGGTTGGCCTCCAGCAGGGTGCCGAGCATCCGGAACGGCCCATCCTCGGTCTTGGCCGGCGGCACGTGCTTCAGCACGAGGTCGAACAGCGGCTCCAGGCCCACCGACGGGTCGGCCTCCGGGCTGTCGGCCATCCAGCCATTACGGCCCGACCCGTAGAGGATCGGGAAGTCGAGCTGTTCGTCGGTGGCGTCGAGGGCCGCGAACAGGTCGAACACCTCGTTCACCACCTCGTTGATCCGGGCGTCCGGCCGGTCGACCTTGTTGATCGCCACGATCGGACGCAGGCCGATCTTGAGCGCCTTGCCGACCACGAACTTGGTCTGCGGCATCGGCCCTTCGGCCGCATCCACCAGCACGATCACGCCGTCGACCATCGACAGGATACGCTCGACCTCGCCGCCGAAATCGGCGTGGCCGGGGGTGTCGACGATATTGACGCGGGTGTCCTTCCAGACGACCGACGTCGCCTTGGCGAGGATCGTGATGCCACGCTCCTTCTCGAGGTCGTTCGAGTCCATCGCCCGCTCCTCGACCCGCTGATTCTCGCGGAAGGTGCCGGACTGGGCCAGCAGCTTGTCGACGAGCGTCGTCTTGCCGTGGTCGACGTGAGCGATGATGGCGATGTTGCGCAGATTCATGGCGGCCCGAAACGGGTTGTGCCGGCTCCCTGGCGGCCGCGCGGCGCGGCCGTCCGCGCCGGTTCAGGTACGGAGTCGTGGTGGTTGCGTCGCAATATAAGGACGCGCGCTCTTGAGCAAGGCCGCTGACGTCATGGGCGCACCGCGCGGGCCGGATTGCTGGGGGCGGCTCCCGACTGCGGCACCGACGCCACGCCTGCGGCTGGGCCCGGCGCGAGCCGCCGTTGCAGGGCAGATCTGCATGCCCCCCGCATCGCAGGATACCCTATATGACGGCGCGATCACGCCGCGACCGGCGCGCCGCCGTCCGTATCGGGGTGTATTGGATGAAACCGGATCCCTCGGGTAGCGTATCGACCAGGGTCAAGCGTCCGACTGCGGCGATTCGGCCCTCGGGCCGCCAGGGCGGGCTTTCGTCGGAAGGACACGATGCGCGCGCTTGAGCCGCGGCTGTTCCCGTACATCTGGCGCTATTCGAAGGGCAATCAGCTCAGGATCTGCGCCGTCGTGCTGGCGTCGCTCCCGTTCTACTTCGCCTCCCTCGACCTGCCGAAGCGCATCGTCAACGACGCGATCACCGGCAAGGCCTACGCGCATGGCGAGGCGACCGCCCCATTCCTCGAACTCACCGTGGACTGGCCCGCGGCGCTCGGCGGCGGCACGACGCACCTGTTCGAGGGCTTCCAGCTCGACCGCTTCGAGCTGCTCCTGAGCCTGTCGAGCCTGTTCCTCGGCCTCGTCCTGATCAACGGCGCGTTCAAGTTCTGGATCAACCTGCAGAAGGGCATGCTCGGCGAGCGGATGCTGCGCCGCCTGCGCTTCCAGCTCTTCGCGCTGATGCTGCGCTTCTCGCCGGAGACGCAGCGGGAGGTGAAATCCTCCGAGACGGCGACGATCATTCGCGACGAGGTCGAGCCGATCGGCGCCTTCATCGGCGACGCCATCGTGGTGCCGGTGTTCCAGGGCTGCCAGGCCGCCACCGCGCTGGCCTTCATCATGATGCAGAACATCTGGCTCGGCATCGCGGCCGGCGGCATGGTCGCCGTGCAGATGATCGTGATTCCGCGGCTGCGACGGGAGATCATCCGCCTGAGCCGGCAGCGTCAGATCGCCTCCCGGGCCCTGGCCGGCCGCGTCGCCGAAGTGCTCGACGGGCTGCAGGCGGTGATGCTCAACGATACCGGCCGCTGGGAGCGGGCCGAGATCGGTGGACGGCTCTACGACCTCTACGACCTGCGGCTGAAAATCTACCGCCGCAAGTTCGCGGTAAAGTACCTTAACAACCTGCTCGCGCAGGTGACGCCGTTCCTGTTTTACGCGATCGGCGGGTACTTCGCCCTGAAGGGAGAGCTCGACATCGGCCAGCTCGTGGCGGTGCTCGCCGCCTATCGCGATCTGCCCCCGCCCCTCAAGGAGCTGATCGACTGGGATCAGCAGCGCCTCGACGTCGAGGTCAAGTACGAGACCGTGGCGGCCCATTTCGGCCCGCACCGCCTGCGGCCGGTGGAGCGCGAAGCCGAGCTTCCGCCGCCACGCCTCGGCAGCCCGCTGCGTCTCGAAGGCCTATCCCTGCGCGATCCGCAGGGGGGCGCCCCGATCGAGGTCGGCGACGCCGAGATCCGCCTGCCGGGGCGGCTTGCCCTGGTGCCGGCCGGCCCGGTGGCGCAGGAATTTGCCCGGGTCCTGGCCGGGCTGCAGCTACCGCCCGGGGGCACGATCCGGATCGGCGATCACGACCTGTCCACCCTGCCGCGACGGGATCACGCGCACCGCATCGCGTATGCCGGCATCCAACCCGTGCTGTTCCCGGGAACGCTGCGCGACAATGTCCTGTACGGGCTGCGCGTCCAGCCGCTGCGCACGCACATCCTCGATCTCAGCAAGACGCGGATCAACGAGGCGGTGAAGACCGGCAATCCCTGCGACAGCGTCGACGATCCCTGGATCGATTTCGGACGCCTCGGGGTTCGCGACGCCCTGGATCTCGACGAGCGTCTGCTCGACCTGCTCGGCCGGCTCGACCTCGGCGACGATCTCTACAGGTTCGGGCTCGGCGCCCTCAGTTCGGTGGCCCACGACACGCCGGTGGGCCAGCGGATGATCGCGGCGCGGGAGCACCTACGGGAGCATTTCGCCCAGAAGGGCCTCGCCGACCTCGTGATCCCGTTCGCCCGGGGCCGCTACAACGATCAGGCGACCGTGGCGGAGAACCTGCTGTTCGGCGTCCCCCGGGATACGTCGCTGACGGATCCGCGCCGTCTCGCCGGCGTGCCCATGTTCCGCGAGGCGCTGGAGAAGGTGAAGCTCCTCGACGAACTCGACCGGATGGGCGTCGCCATCGCCAGCAACCTGAAGGACATTTTCGCCGACGTGCCGCCGGGCCACCCGCTGTTCCGGCGGTTCTCGCTGATCACCCCGGACGCGCTGCCGGATTACCTGCGCCGCCTCGGTCGCCTGCCCGCGGCGGGGCGCCTCAGCGAAGCCGACAGCGTGGCCTTCCTGGCGCTGGCCCTGGCCTATGTCGAGCCGCGGATGCGCTTCGGCCTCCTCAATCAACCGCTGACCAAGCGGATCGTCGGCGCACGGGGTGTCGTGCAGGGCTTCATGCACGGCGACGACGGATACGACGTCGAATCCTACGATCCGAACCGGATCAACCCGCGCAGCACCGTGCTGGACAACCTGTTGTTCGGCCGCATCGACACGGTGCGGATGCACGGCGAGACGCTGATCCAGCGGGAAGCCCGCGCGGTGTTCCGGGAATTCGACCTGGAGCGGCCGATCCAGCGGCGCGGCCTCGAGAAGGAGGTCGGAAATCGCGGGCAGCTCCTGCCGGAGCGGGTCCGGGTGCGAATTGGCCTCGCCCGGGCGATCCTGCGCGAGCCGGAGATCCTCGTGGTCGACCGGGTGGACGAGCATCTGGAGCGCGGCGTCGGGACGCTGCTCGACGTGACGGAGGCCACCCTGCCCCGGGCCAGCCTGGTGGCCAGCCTCTCGACGGACTCGGATCCGGCCCGCTTCCCCGCGCGATTGGCGCTCGGAAGTGCCGAAACGCGCCTGCGGACGGCCGCGGAATGACGTAGGCGTGACCGGTCCGCGCGGCGTGCGGGCGGCGGTTTACAGGCTTGCCCGTCTTCGGCACAGGATGGCGCCACATGCCCATACTTTCGGACGCGAGCGCGAGACCGGACCGGACGACCCCGAGCCTTGCCGGCCTGCCGCGCGTGGTGCCGCCGCACCGTGCGCCACCGGAGCGGGAGCTGCCGCTCGCCGCCTACCTGCGCTCGATTCGCGACAACGCGCTGGAGGGGTTCCCCCGGCGCGCCTTCGAGGAGCCGGTCACCCGCCGTGGGCTTCTCGGACGGTCGAGCTTCGTCCTGAGCGACCCGGAGGCGATCCGCCGGGTTCTGGTCGAGAATCAGGCGAACTACGCCCGCACCACCGGAACGACCCGCATCCTGCGCCCGATCCTCGGCGACGGACTGCTGATCAGCGAGGGTTCGGCCTGGCGGCACCAGCGCCGGACGCTTGCGCCCGCCTTCACGCCACGGGCCATCGACGGGCTGGTGCCCCATATCGACGCCGCCGTGGCGGACGGGATGGATCGGATCGCCGCCGAGGCTGCGACGGGGCCGGTCGATCTGTTCACGTCGTTCTACAGGCTCGCCCTCGAGATCGCCGGTCGCGCCATGTTCTCGGTGGGCATGGACGAGCACGGCGCGGAGCTGCGCCGGTTCATCGCCGAATATGCCGAGCGGATGGGCCGGCCGCATCTCCTCGACATCGTGATCCCCCCGGGCTGGCCGGTGCCCCTCGACTGGTCCCGCGCGCGGTTCCGCCGCCGCTGGATCCCGTTCCTCGACCGGATCATCGCGGCGCGCCGGGACGCCGAGCGGGACAGGCCGCACGCGGGCGACCTCCTCGACCTGCTCGCGGCGGCGCGCAATCCGGATACGGGGGCCGCCTTCACCGCCGACGAATTGCGCGACCAGGTCGCCACCATGATCCTGGCCGGCCACGAGACCACGGCCGGCACGCTGTTCTGGGCGGCCTACCTGCTGGCCCTCGCCCCGGAGATGCAGGAGCGGGTCGCCGCCGAGGCGCGCAGCGCCGACCTGACCGATCCCACCGGCTGCCAGAGCGACGGGCGCCTGCCGCTCACCCGCGCGGTGATCGACGAGACGCTGCGCCTGTATCCCGCGGCGTTCGTGGTCGTCCGGCGGGCGCTCGGTCCCGATTCGGTTGCCGGGCATGCGGTGAAGGCGAGCGACATCGTCATGGTCAGCCCCTGGGTGCTCCATCGGCACCGGACGCTGTGGTCGGATCCGGACGCGTTCGATCCGGGCCGCTTCCTGCCGGGCGCCCCCGCGCCGCGGCGCTTCGCCTACCTGCCCTTCGGAGCAGGCCCCCGGGTCTGCATCGGCGCGCAGTTCGCCCTGAGCGAAGCCGTCCTGTCCCTGGCGCGTCTGCTGGCGCGATTCCGGCTCGTGCTCGACGAGCGCGAACCGGTCCTGCCCCAGGCGGTGGTGACGACGCAGCCGGACCGGCCGGCGCGATTCCGTCTGATCCCCCGGGATCCGGTCAGCCCTTGATCCCGGTGATCGTCGCCGAGATCGCCCGGGGATCGCGCATCGGCCAGCGGCCGCTCTCCACCTGCGCCAGAAATTCGTCGAGGAGTCGGTTGTAGGCATCCGGCTCCTCGACGGAGAGGGCGTGGCCGGTATTGGGCAGGACCGCGAGGGCCGCCGACGGGATCACCTGCTTCAGCATGAGGCTCGGGGCGAGGCAGGGCCAGTCCTCGTCGCCGGCGACGATCAGGGTTGGAACGGTCATGCGGCGCAAGGCGTCCGTGAGATCGTAGAGCGACGGGCGGCCCTTCTGCACGCCGGCCTGGGTGTTGGCCGAGCCGAGGGCCGAGTGTTCTGCGAGCATCCGCTTGAATTCGGCATGTCCGCGCGGATCCTTGGCCTCGAATTGCACCCGCGTCGGCCCGACGGCGTAGCGCTCGGCGAAAGCGGCCATGCCGTCACGACGCAGCATCGCCGCGGTGGCGTCGGCCTCGGCGCGGAACATCGCCTGCCGCTCGGGTTCGGCGCCGTAGCCACAGCCGCCGAGACAGAGCGACAGCGCGCGGTCGGGATGCCGGAGGCCGAAATGCAAAGTTGCGAAGGCGCCCATCGAGATGCCGGCGACATGGGCCTTCGGCGCGCCGAGATGGTCGAGGATGGCCAGGATGTCGTCGGCGGCACGCGCCTGCGAGTAGGCGGAGACGGCCTCCGGGACGTCGGAAGGCGGGTAGCCGCGGGCGTTGAACGCGATCGCGTGGTAGCGCCTTCCGAAATGGCGCAGTTGCGCCTCGTAGCTGCGATGGTCGCCGGCGAATTCATGCACGAAGATCAGCGGCGTACCCCGACCGCTCTCCTCGTAGTGGAGCCGGATCCCGTCATCCGTCGCGGCGCTCGGCATGGCTACCCTTTCACCAATCTCCCCCGAGATTTGCGACATGGTGCGACGGCGCGCCCGGTCGAGAGCCGAGGCCGCGGATCGACAGGGGACCGGCACGACGAAGCCGCACCCGGCGGGCCGGGCGCGGCTTGCGGTCTACCGTGCCGGCGGGGATGGTCCCCGCCCGGCTCAAGCGGCCTTCTTGGAGGAGGCCGGCTTGGCCGACCCCTTGTTGGCCGCGACCTCGGCGAGCTTGGCCGCCAGCTTGGCGTCGAGCTTGGCCGAGGCACCGAGCGGAAGCTCGATGTCGAGGCCGAGGGTCGAGACGCCCTCGCCGCGCTCCAGGGTGACCTTCACCTTGTCGGGCTCGACCGCGACATGGTTGGCGATCACCGCCAGGATCTCCTCCCGGAGCTGGATCACGAGGTCGGGGCGACCCGACTCCGCGCGCTCGTGGGCGAGGATCAGCTGCAGGCGGTCGCGGGCGACCGCGCCGGAGCTGCGCTTCTGGAACAGTCCGAGGATGCTCACGCCGCCCTCCGCATGAACAGCTTGTCGAGGAAGGACTTGCGCTCGACCGGCAGGCTCATCGGAACGGTCTCGCCCTTGAGACGGCGGGCCGCGTCGGCATAGGCCCGCGCCGGGGCGCAGAGCGGGTTGTTGAGGGTCACCGGGCAGCCGAGGTTCGAGGCGCGCAGCACCTCCTGGCTCTCCGGGATGATCGCGAGCAGCGGGATCGACAGGATGTCGAGCACGTCCTCGGTCTTGAGCATGTCGCCGCGGTCGGCCCGCATCGGGTCGTAGCGGGTGAGGATCAGGTGCTTCTCCATGTCCTCGCCCTTCTCCGCCTTGGCGGTCTTGGAATCGAGGAGGCCGATGATCCGGTCGGAGTCGCGCACCGAGGAGACCTCGGGGTTGGTCACGACCACCGCCACGTCGGCGTGGTGCATGGCGAGCTGGGCGCCGCGCTCGATGCCGGCCGGGGAGTCGCAGATGACCCAGTCGAACTTGTCGCGCAGCTCGTCCATCACCCGGGCGACGCCCGCGTCGGTGAGCGCGTCCTTGTCGCGGGTCTGGGAGGCCGGCAGCAGGTGCAGGGTCTCCAGCCGCTTGTCCTTGATGAGCGCCTGAGGGAGCTTGGCGTCGCCGTTGACCACGTTGATGAGGTCGTAGACGACCCGGCGCTCGGCGCCCATGACGAGGTCGAGGTTACGCAGGCCGACGTCGAAGTCGACGACGCACACGCTCTGCCCGCCCTGGGCGAGGGCCGCTCCGAGGGCTGCGGTCGTCGTCGTCTTGCCGACGCCGCCCTTGCCCGATGTGACGACGAGAACCTTTGCCACGCGTCGATCTCCCTTAATCCAGGCTTGCCATTCGGATGTTGCCGCCGTCGAGCCAGACCTGGGCGGCCTTGCCGCGCAGGGCCGTGCCCATGTCCTCCGCCGTCCGCACAAGGCGGTCGATCCCCAGCAACTCGGGTTCGAATTTGCGGCAGTAGATTCGTGCGCGCGGGTTGCGCGCGGCTCCGGCGATCGCGCGACCGCGCAGGGCGCCGTAGACGTGGATGGAACCACCGGCCAGGATCTCGGCCCCCGAGGAGACCGAACCCATCACGGTCACGTCGCCGGTGGGATTGATGACGCTTTGGCCGGAGCGGACCGAGCCCTCGACGGTGATCGAGGTGACCACCTGCGGCTCCGGCTCGGCCGGGACGCTCGGGATCTCGACCTTCTCGGACGGGTGTCCCTTGACGAGAAGCGGCGGCAGGCCGTCCAGGACCGTGTCGGCGCCCTCGATGCCCAGGACCGCGATGCCGCGGGCCTTGAGTTCGTTCATTAACATTTCGAGGGCGTCCGGCTCGGGCTTGAGCTGGGCGCAATCCAGGATGACGGCCCGGCCTTTCAGCAGGGTCGGCGAGCGCTTGAGCGCCGCGTCGAGGCCCGCGAGCCACTCGGGAAGCGGCGGCTCGGGGGAGAGGGCCAGGGCCTTGAAGGCCCGTCCGCGCAGGCTGAGCGGCCGGGGCGCGGAAGGAGCCGCCGCGGGGGCGGTCTCCGGATCGATCGGCTCGGGGTGGGTCTCGCTCATGTCCGCCCGTTAAGAGTCCTTACCGGACCATTGACGGCGGGTATGGTTACCGAAGGGTTAAGTTTCTGATCCGGTCGGCAAATTCTGCCGGGATCCTTGTATCGGAGCAGCGGAGGACGCTTTCACGGCTCGACCGCGAGCGGAGTCAGGCGCCCCGTCCTTCGACCGACGGCCCGAACGTCCGCGGGGAAACGCCGCTCAACCCCGCTCGAACAGGTTGAGCTTGATCGCATCCTCCAGCAGCCGCACCTCGACGGCCTGCCCTCTGAAGGCCGGGTCGAGGTCGTCCGCGGCGCGGTACAGGCCGTCGATCGCCACCAGCTCCGGCTCGAACCGGCGGCACCAGATCCGCGCCGTCGGGTTTCCGGCCGCGCCGGCGATCGCGCGGCCGCGCAGGGCGCCGTAGACGTGGATCGAGCCGCCGGCGATGACCTCGGCGCCCGAGGCGACGGCGCCCAGGACCGTGACGTCGCCCTCGAGATGCAGCACGGTCTGGCCGGAGCGCACGGGGGCGTCGAGGATCAGCGAGCGGGCCGTCTCCTTGGGCTGGGGCTCGGTCGCCGTGGACGCGTCCGAGGCGGATTCGTCCGGCGTGGCGACCTCGCCCGCGGGCCGGCCACCCGCGAGGGCCGGCGGGGCGCCCGCCCCCAGGAGCGACGGCGCCGCGCCCTCGATCCCCAGGACGGCGATGTTGCGCGCAGCCAGTTCGGCGAGCAGCCCGTCGAGATCCTCGCGGGTGAGCCGCAATCCGGACAGGTCGAGGATCACGGGCCGGCCGGCGAAGAAGTTCGGGGCGCGGCGATTGAGGGCGTCCAGGTCGCCGAACCACTCGGCCACCGGGGGTATCGGCGCCAGGACGGTGGCCATGAAGGAGCGGCCGCGGAAGCGGATCGGCGGGCGCGCCGGCTCGGATGTCGGCTGGGTCACGGGCGTGTTCGGTGTCACGGACAGGATCGTCCGCATCCATGGGACGGCGCCGCGCCGGGGGCAATCCCGCAATGCCCGCTGTGACGCCTTGGCGGGCCCGCAGGCGCGTTTCTGTTGTAGAGAGACCCGGCAGCCGAGCCGGATTGGACCGTTGAGCAGCTCCACTTCGCACGCCCCCGCCCCTTTCGTCGTCGATGACCTCACCCGCGCCAACCAGCGGCGGGCGGCCGATCCGCGCGCCTCCGCCTGGGTCTCGGCCAATGCCGGCGCCGGCAAGACCAAGGTCCTCACCGACCGGGTGGTGCGGCTGCTCCTCGACGGTGCCCCGCCCGGGCGGATCCTCTGCCTGACCTTCACCAAGGCCGCCGCGGCCAACATGGCGATCCGCGTCTTCCGGCTCCTCGGCCGCTGGGTGACGCTCGACGACGAGACCCTCGCCGCCGAACTCGCCGACCTCACCGGCGAGCGCGCCGGGCCCGAGCGCCTGCGGCTGGCGCGCCGCCTCTTCGCCCGGGCGGTGGAGACGCCGGGCGGCCTCAAGATCGAGACCCTGCACGCCCTGTGCGAGCGGCTGCTGCACATGTTCCCCTTCGAGGCGAACGTGCCGGCCCGCTTCGTGGTGCTCGACGAGACCAAGGCCCAGGAGCTGTTCGACATCGAGATGGCCAACGTGCTGGCCGATGCCGTGGCGAACGGCGACACGCCGCTCAGCGCCGCCCTGGCGCGGGTCACGCCCGAGGCGACAGGCGACACCCTGCGGTCCGCGATCCGTTCGGCCATGCAGGCCCGGAGCTTCATCGGCGACGCGGCAGGTCTTGAGAAGGCCTTCGGGCGGCTGCACGGGGCGCTGGGCTTGGCGCCGGAGGATTCCGCCGAACGGATCGAGGCCGGGATCCTGGACGGCGGCCCCGGGTGCCGTCCGGAGGATCGGGAAGCGCTGATCGCGGCACTCCGCACCGGCAAGGCCAACGACGAGAAGCTCGCCGACGCCCTGGCGGCCGCCGAGGCCGAACGGGCCGGCTCCGCGGATCTTCCCGACCGGTCCGAGGCCCTGGCCCTCTACCGCGCGGTCTTCTTCACCCAGAAGGACGAGCCCAAGGCCGACAGCAGCCTCGGGACCAAGAGCGTGCCGGCCGATGCCAAGGCGGCGTTGCTCGCCGAGCGGGATCGGCTGGAGCCGCTGTTCGACCGCCTGCGCGCCGCCCGGGCCCATGCCCGGACGCAGGCCTTGTTCCGGATCGCCGCCGAGATCCACCGCCGCGTGGAGGCCCAGAAGGCGCGCCTCGGCGCCCTCGATTTCGACGACCTGATCCACAAGGCGCTGGATCTGCTCGAACGGGTCGGGGCCGGCTGGGTCCTCTACAAGCTCGATCGCGGGATCGATCACGTCCTGGTCGACGAGGCGCAGGATACGAATCCGGAGCAATGGGCGATCCTGCGGGCGATCACGCAGGAATTCGCCGCCGGCGAGGGCGCTCGGACCGGCAGCCGCACGCGCTTCGCGGTGGGCGATCCCAAGCAGTCGATCTACGGCTTCCAGGGTGCCGAGCCGCGGGAATTCGCCCTGACCCGCGCGTCCTGGATCGCGGAATCGCGCTCGGCCGGGCTGACCTTCGAGGACGTGCCGCTTACCCTGTCGTTCCGCTCGACCGACCTCGTGCTGCGCGCCGTCGACGCGGTCTTCGCCATCGATGCGCACAATGACGGCCTGTCCTTCGAGGACACGGTGCGCACGACCGTGCATGCCAGCGCCCGACCCGGGGCGCCCGGCGCCGTGGAGCTGTGGCCGATCGCCGAGCCGGAGCCCGCCGCCGAGCCGGATGCCTGGACCGCTCCCGTCGACGCGCCGGAGACCAGCGCCCCGGCGATCGTCACAGCCCGCCGGGTTGCGCAGGCGGTGCGGACTTGGACCACGACGGGGGACGCCACCGGTCGGATCTGGCGCCCCGGGGACGTCCTGATCCTGGTCCGGAAGCGCGGGCCCGCCTTCGAGGAGGTGATCCGCGCCCTGAAGGGACTGGGCGTTCCGGTCGCCGGGCAGGACCGGCTGGAGGTCTCCGCCCATATCGCGGTCGCCGATCTGGTCGCCGCCGGGCGGGCGGGTCTCCTGCCGGCCGACGACTTGACCCTCGCCACCGCCCTCAAGACGCCGCTCGTCGGGCTGACCGACGACGACCTCGTGCGGATCGCCACCCGCCGCGACCTCGCAGAGACTCTGGAGGACGCCCTGCACCGCCATGCCGCCTCCGGCGACCCGGCCGCAAGGCGCGGGCTCGAGGCCCTGTCGGGGTGGATCGCGCTGGCCGGGCTCCACGGCCCGTTCGGCTTCTACGCGCGGCTCCTCGGGCCGCAGGGGGGCCGGGCGAAGCTTGTGGCCCGCCTCGGCGGCGAGGCGGGGGACGCTATCGACGTGTTCCTCGCAGCCGCCGCCCAGGCCGAGACCGGCGAGGACGCGCCGTCCCTCGGCGGCTTCCTCGCCCGCTACGTCGGCGCCGAGGCCGGTCACACCGTCAAACGCGACCTCGAATCGGGCCGCGACGAGGTCCGGGTGATGACGGTCCACGGCGCGAAGGGTCTGGAGGCGCCGGTCGTGGTGATCCTCGACGGCTGCGAGCCCCTGGGCCGCAACGATCCGCCCCTCCTGCCGCTCCCGGCGACGGAGATCGCCCTGCCGCCAGTCTGGTCGGGCGGGCGGACCCAGGATTGCGCCGCCACCGACGCCGCGCGGGCGGCCCTGCTCGCGAAGGCCCGGCAGGAGCACAACCGCCTGCTCTACGTCGCCATGACCCGCGCCGCCGACCGGCTCATCGTCGCGCCCTTCCGCGGCCACGAGCGCGAGAGCGAGGCGGCGTGGTGCCGGATGATCCATGCCGGCCTGCAAGCGGCGCTCGGGGCCGGCCGGACGCTGGACCTGTCCTACGGACCCGCGACGTTCTGGCAGGATGGCGCCCCGCAGATGCCGGCCCCGGCGGCGGCGGCCTCCGCGGCTGCGCGGTCTCCGGAGCCGGAGCCGGACTGGCTGCGCAGCCCGGTCCCGTCGGAACCGGAGGTCGAGGCCCTGAGCCCGTCCGGCGCACTCCAGGCGGCGGACGGCGCGCGCGTACCGCCGCCGCGCCTCGCGGACGCGCAGGCCCGGCGGCGCGGGATCCTGATCCACGCCCTGCTCCAGCACCTGCCCCGCGTGGAGCCCGCCCGCCGGGAAGCGGCCGGGCTCGCCTTCGTGCGGTCCCGGGCGCCCGGCCTCCCGCGGGCGGCCCCGCACGCGATCGTCCGGTCGGTCCTTAGAATCATCGATGACCCGGATCTCGCGCCTCTCTTCAGCCCGGATGCCCGCGCCGAGGTGGCCCTGTCGGGGCGTGTCCGGGCGGCCGGCGCGGAGCGCGCGGTTCAGGGACGCGTCGATCGCCTCGCGGTGACGGCGGACGTCGTCCGCATCGCGGATTTCAAGACCGGCCGCCCGCCCGAACCCGACGCCCCCCTCCCCGCGGCAGAGGCCGGCCAGATCGCCCTCTATGCGCGCCTTCTCGCGCAGATCTATCCGGGCCGGACGATCCAGCCGATCCTCGTCTGGACCTCGGGCCCGGTGATTCGCACCCTCGGCCCCGACGACGTTGCGGCGGCACTGGACCGGGTCGGTATCGAGGCGTGAATGGTCCGTTCCGGCCGTCCGGGCGAACACGGCGACCGGCATGCGGCACCGCACATGGGTGGCGCGCCCACCGCGACGGCCCCCGGGCCGGGTCGGTCGGACTTCTTGACCGCGCGCCGGGGCGTCGCCAATTCTGGCGGGACCGCACGGGCCCCTGCCCGTTCGACGCCGTCCGACGGACGGCGGCTTCCGAAAGGTAACGTTATGGCGACGGTGAAGGTAACCGACGCGAGCTTCGAGCAGGACGTTCTCAAGTCCGCCGAGCCCGTCGTGGTGGATTTCTGGGCGGAGTGGTGCGGCCCGTGCCGTCAGATCGGTCCGGCGCTCGAGGAGATCGCCACCGACCTGCAGGGCAAGGTGAAGATCGCCAAGGTCAATGTCGACGAGAATCCGCAGATCGCCGCCCAGTACGGCATCCGCTCGATCCCGACGCTGCTGCTGTTCAAGAACGGCGAGCGTGTGGACCAGAAGGTCGGCGCGGCCCCGAAGGGCGACCTGTCGCGCTGGATCGGCGCCCAGACCGCCTGAGCCACTCCCAAGACCTAGACGATAAAAAAGAAAGCCCGGCCGCGAGGCCGGGCTTTCTCGGTTTCGAGCCCAAGATTATTGGTGGATCCCGGGGTCGAGCCCGGGATCCGGTATCAGGTCTTAGTACGAGCCGAACTTGTAGTTCAGGCCGGCGCGGACGACGGCGAAGGCGTTCTCGTTCCGGCTGATGCCGGAGAGCGAGTACACCGGCACGAGGCCGACCGGGGAGATCGCAGCACCAACCAGCGGCGCCTGGGCGCGGCCGTTGTTGTTGTCGAGGTTCACGTACAGACCTTCGACCTTCAGCGTGACGGCCGAGGAGCGGAAGAAGTTCAGGAACGAGTCGGTGGGCAGGGCGTACTCGACACCGCCGCCGACGGTCCAGCCGGTCTTGAAGTCGTTCCGGCGGCCAGCGAAGTTCTGCAGGCCGACGCGAGCGCCGTCATCCGTGCCGGTGGCGTAGGCGAAACCGCCGGTGGCGTACACCAGGGTCCGGTCGAAGGCCCAACCGAGACGACCGCGGACGGTGCCGAAGAAGTCGATGGTGTTGAGCGTGCCGTTGACCGGGATGAAGCCCGGGTTGATCGCCACGGCGTTGGTGGCGAAGCGAGCGCGACGGCCGAAGTCGAGGTACTGGGCGTCAGCCTCGAAGCCGATCACGGCGCCGGAGCCCGGGGTCAGCTGCCAGTTGTAGCCGATCTGGCCACCGCCCGAGAAACCTTCGCGGCTGTCGTTGCTGTAGATCAGCGACGAGCCGTTCGGCAGCAGGGCCTGGTAGGGAACGAGACCGCCCGGGACGAGAGCGACCGGGTTGCCGGGCGTCTGCACGAAGCCGCGGGTCGAGTTGCTGCTGGCGTCGAACGCGTAGCCGGCGTTGATACCGAAGTAGGCACCGGTCCAGGTGAACACCGGAACGGGCGTGAACACCGGCGGCGGCGCAGCGCGGCGCGGAAGGTCGGCGGCCGAAGCGGCAGCGGTGAGTGCGGTGAAAGCCGCGAGAGACGTGAGAAGCTTCTTCATTACTGTGATCCCCAGCATAAGCCCGATCGCCGATGAAATTATGCGATCGAGCCCCGGGAGGATGTAGCTTAGCTGCCACAGCGGGAGGAAAGCGTGGCCGTGGACGGGTTTCCATCCGCGCGATTGCGGCGATTCGACGGATTTTCGAATGCAAAATCCGGACTTCACAGATGTCCGGCGTTCCCGCCACTTGATACGGCGGCCGCGCGCAGGTCGGCCGCACTGGAGACGACTCAGACCGGCGGCGTGTCGTTGGCGGCGAGAACCATGCCGGCCAAGTAGAGGGATCCGCAGATCAGGATTCGCGGGGGGCGCTCGAAGGCGATGTCCCGCACCAGGGCGAGGGCTGCCTCGATGCTCGGCGCCGCGTAGGTGGAGAGACCCACCTCCTCGCCGATCCGCGCGACCTCTTCGGCCGGGCGCGCGGCCATGGTCCCGGTGATCGGGACGGCCACGAGGGCGCGGGCCAGTCCGACGAAATTGCGCAGGAACCCGTCGGCGTCCTTCGTGCCGAGGAGGCCGACCACGAGGACGAGCGGCACGTCGCTCTTCTCGCCGAGATCCGCCATGGCGGCCGCGAGGATCCGGCCGCCGTCGATGTTGTGGCCGCCATCGAGCCACAGCTCGGTGCCGGGATCGAGCTGGGCGGCCAGACGGCCGCGGCCGAGACGCTGCAGACGCCCCGGCCAATCGACCTCGGTGAGGCCCCGCTCCAGGGCCGCCGTACCGATATCGCCGAATCCGGCGGCGCGCAGCGCGGTGATCGCCGTGCCGGCATTGACCAGCTGGTGGCGCCCGGCGAGGCGCGGCCGCGGCAGATCGAACAGGTCGGTCTCGTCCTGATAGACGAGGCGGCCGCGCTCCTCGTGCACGGAGAAGTCCTGGTTGCCGACGAACACCGGCCCGGCGCCGACGGCTTCCGCACGCCGGCAGAGGACGGCATCGGCCTCGGCGTAATCCTGGGCGGCGATCACCGCCGGGCAGCCGCGCTTGAAGATCCCGGCCTTCTCGGTCGCGACCGATTCGACCGTGTCGCCGAGATACTCGGCGTGGTCGCGGCCGATCGGCGTGACCACCGCGCAGGCCGGCCGGTCGATCACGTTGGTGGCGTCGAGCCGGCCGCCGAGGCCGACCTCCAGGAGCAGCACGTCGGCCGGGCTCTCGGAGAACAGCAGGAAGGCCGCGGCCGTGGTGATCTCGAACATCGTGATCGGCTCGCCGGCATTGGCCGTCTCGCAGCGGGCGAACGCGTCGGCGAGACGATCCTCGTCCACGAAGTGGCCGCCGCCGATCCCGCCGATGCGTATCCGTTCGTGGAAACGGACGAGGTGCGGCGAGGTGTAGACATGCGCAGCCAGCCCGCCGGCTTCCAGGATCGACCGCATGAACGCGATGGTCGAGCCCTTACCGTTGGTCCCGGCGACGTGGATCACCGGCGGCAGGCGACGCTCGGGATGGTTGAGCCGCGCGAGCAGCCGCTCGATCCGGCCCAGGGACAGGTCGATGGTGCGGGGGTGGAGCGCCAGGAAACGCGCCATCAGGGCATCGGACGAGGCCATCGCCGGGTCAGGCCGCCTCGGAGGGTGCCGCCGGCGCGGCGGCCTGGGGCGCTTGGGTCAGGAGGCTGCAGAGACGCGTGATCGTCTCCTTGAGCTGGTGCCGGTGGACCACCTGATCGACCATGCCGTGCTCGCGCAGGTACTCCGCCCGCTGGAAGCCGTCCGGCAGCTTCTCCCGGATGGTCTGCTCGATCACCCGGGGTCCCGCGAAGCAGATCAGGGCGCCCGGCTCGGCGAGGTGGACGTCGCCCAGCATGGCGTAGGAGGCGGTGACGCCGCCGGTGGTCGGGTTCGTCAGCACCACGATGTAGGGGAGCCGCGCCGCGTTGAGCCGGCGCACCGCCACCGTGGTCCGCGGCATCTGCATCAGGGACAGGATTCCCTCCTGCATCCGCGCACCGCCCGACGCCGCGAACAGCACGTAGGGCGTGCGCTTCTCCAGCGCCGTCTCGGCGCCGCGCACGAAGGCCTCGCCCGCCGCCATGCCGAGGGAGCCCGCCATGAAGCCGAATTCCTGCGCCGCGAGCGTCATCGGCAGGCCGCCGACCCGGCCGAACCCGATCTTGAACGCGTCCTGCAGGCCGGTCTTGGCCCGGGCCTCCTTGAGCCGGTCGACGTAGCGTTTCTCGTCGCGGAACTTCAGCGGGTCGGTGGCGACCTCCGGCAGCGCCACGTCGATCCAGGTGCCCTCGTCGAACATCATCTTCAGGCGCGCCTGGGCGCCCATCTTCAGGTGATGCTCGGAGCCGGGAATGACCCAGTGGTTGGCCTCCACCTCCTTGTGGAACACCATCTGCCCCGTATCCGGGCACTTGACCCAGAGGTTCTCGGGCGTCTCGCGCTTGAACAGGGTCTTGATCCGGGGGCGCACCACCTCCGAGATCCAGTTCATCGGTTCGACCATCGACTTGCGTCCGTCCGCTTCAAGCCCGCGCAGATATCAGGTGCGGCGCACGCCGCCGCCAGGGGTCCCCGATCCGGCCGTCAGGCGGCCCGTCCGACGCCCGCCGCCCGCACGCCCGCGGCGAGTTCCCGCACCAGCTCCGTCACCGCCGCAACGCTTCCGGCCTGAGGCCGGCCCTCGCCGTCGAGGGAGCGCACCAGGGCGTCCACGAGGGCGGAGCCGACCACGACGCCGTCCGCGCCCTTGGCGATCGCCGTCGCATGGGCGCCGGTCCTGACGCCGAAGCCGACGACCACGGGCAGCTCGGTGTGGCGGCGGATGCGGGCGACCGCCTCGGAGACCTTGCCGAAATCCGGTGTCGCCGTGCCGGTGATGCCGGTGATGGACACGTAGTAGACGAAGCCCGCCGTGTTCGCGAGGACCGCCGGCAGGCGCCGCTCGTCGGTGGTGGGCGTGGCGAGCCGGATGAAGGCGAGGCCCTTGCCGAGGGCCGGCAGGCACAGCTCGGAATCCTCCTCGGGCGGGAGATCGACGACGATGAGCCCGTCGACGCCGGCCGCCACCGCGTCGTAGAGGAAGCGGTCGACGCCGTAGGTGTGGATCGGGTTGTAGTAGCCCATCAGCACGATAGGCGTGGTGTCGTTGCCGGCGCGGAAGCGGCGCACGAGGTCGAGGGTGCCCGCGACCGTCTGGCCCGCCTTCAGGGCCCGCAGGCCGGCGGCCTGGATCGCAGGGCCGTCCGCCATCGGGTCGGTGAACGGCAGGCCGAATTCCAGGATGTCGGCGCCGGCGCCCGGGAGCGCCGACAGCACCTCCAGCGAGGTCTCGGGATCGGGATCGCCCGACATCACGTAGGTGACGAGAACGGACCGGTTCTCCGCGCGGGCGCGGGCAAAGGTGGCGTCGATGCGGCTCGGCATGGTCGGATGATATTCGCGGTTGCAGGGCCGCCGACGGCCCGGGGTTGCACCCGCGCTACACCAAAGGCATCGGCCCGTGAAGCGGGCCGGGCTCCCGCGACAGCGCGCCGCTCGCGCGCCGAGTCGGTCCCGGAGGCTCGCCAGCCCGCGTGAGGCGGCCATGCGCGCGGGTCGGTTGCCGGGGCGGCGGCGGCGGCCTAGCGGTCCCCCATGCCCGAGACATTTTTCCCGACCCGTCCCCTGGCCGCGCTCCTGTTCGACATGGACGGGACGATCATCAGCTCGATTGCGTCGGCGGAGCGGATCTGGTCGCGCTGGGCCGAGGCGCACGGCCTCGACGTGGCCGCCTTCCTGCCGACGATCCACGGGGTGCGCTCGGTGGAGACGATCCGGCGGCTGAACCTGCCCGGCGTCGATCCCGAAGCCGAGGCCGCCGCGATCACCGAGGCCGAGATGGAGGATGTCGGCGACATCATCGCGATCCCGGGCGCGCGGTCGTTCCTGGAGGCGCTGCCGCGCGAGCGCTGGGCGATCGTCACATCGGCGCCCAGGCGGCTCGCCGAACGCCGGCTCGCGGCGGCCGGCATGCCGGTCCCCGACCTCCTGGTCGCCGCCGAGGACGTGGCGCAGGGCAAGCCCGCGCCGGATTGCTTCCTGCTGGGGGCCGAACGCCTCGGTGCCGCGGCGTCGGAGTGCCTCGTCTTCGAGGACGCCCCGGCCGGCATCCGGGCGGCCGAAGCCGCGGGCGCAGGCATCGTGGTGGTCACCGCGACCCATCACGAGCCGGTGACGACCGGCCATCCCGCGATCGCGGACTACACCCGGCTACGCGTCGCGGCAGACCGGAGCGGGATCCGGGTGACACGGGCCGGCTGAGGATCCCCGACCAGGCCCGCATCCGCTGGCGGCCGGGGCAGCCCCGTCGTATCGCCGACCGAGTTGTGCGGTCCGCGGCAGCACGCAGCCGGGCAGAGGGACGAAGGTCATGGCCACGATCAACAGGCGTCACGTGCTCGGGGCGGTCGCCGTGGGCGGTGCCGGGACCCTCGGTCAGGCCGCTGCAGGGGAGGCGCAGCCGGGCACACTGTTCGCGCTGCCACAGGTCACCATTCCGATCCTGGGCGAGGCGCAGGTCTTCCCGGTCCGGCGGATCTACTGCATCGGCCGCAACTACGCGGCCCATGCCCGCGAGATGGGCTCCGACCCGTCCCGCGAGCCGCCGTTCTTCTTCCAGAAGCCCGCAGACGCCGTGCAGGTGGTCGCGAACGGCCTCGCCGACCATCCCTATCCGTCGCTGACGCAGAACTATCACCACGAGATCGAGCTGGTCGCCGTGCTGAAATCGGGCGGCCGGGACATCCCGGTCGGGCAGGCGCTCGATCACGTCTACGGCTACGCCACCGGCCTCGACATGACCCGCCGGGATCTCCAGCGCGGCATGGGCAACCAGAAGAAGCCCTGGGAGATCGGCAAGAGCTTCGACCACGCCGCGCCGATCACGCCGATCCTGCCCGTCGCACGGGTCGGGCATCCGGGGCGCGGGCGCATCCGGCTTTCCGTCAACGGCACGCTCCGGCAAGACGCGGACCTGTCGGACATGATCTGGTCGGTGGCCGAGCAGATCGCCGAACTGTCGAAAGCCTTCGAGCTCAAGGCCGGCGACATCGTCTACTCGGGCACGCCCGAGAATGTCGGGCCGGTGGTGCGGGGAGACATCCTCGCGGGCTCGATCGAGGGCCTGCCGGACCTGTCGATCCGCATCGTGTGACCCGATCCCGCGCGGATCGGGCCGCGGCGCGGGCCCGGACTTTCTCTGCCGGCGGCGCGGCACTATCGGTTGATGCGACCGCGGGGGCAGGAGCAGCGAGCCTATGACCAAGCCCAACGGCGTGCCGCGCAACCTCTTCGAGACCGCCGAGGGACGCCGTCTCGTGGAGGCCCGCTCCGACCCGGCCTGGCGCCGCTGGGGGCCGTATCTCAGCGACCGGCAATGGGGCACCGTGCGGGAGGATTATAGCCCGGGCGGCGACGCCTGGGACTACCTGCCCCACGACCACGCCCGATCCCGCGCCTACCGCTGGGGCGAGGACGGGATCGGCGGCTTCGGCGACCGGCATCTGAACTGGTGCCTGTCCCTCGCCCTGTGGAACGGGCGGGACCCGATCCTCAAGGAACGCCTGTTCGGCCTGACCAATCAGGAAGGCAACCACGGCGAGGACGTCAAGGAACTCTACTATTACCTCGACGGTATCCCGACCCACGCCTTCATGCGGATGCTGTACAAGTACCCGCAGGCGGCCTTTCCGTATGAGCGGCTGGTCGAGGAGAATGCGCGGCGCGGTCTCGACGACCCGGAATACGAGCTCCTCGACACCGGCCTGTTCGACGCCGGCCGCTATTTCGACGTCGCGATCGCCTACGCCAAGGCGTCTCCGGACGACATCCTGATGCGGGTCACCGCCACCAATCGCGGTCCGGACCCCGCCGACCTAACGCTTCTGCCTCAGCTCTGGGCCCGCAACACATGGTCCTGGAAGCAGGGCGTCCAGAAGCCGGAGCTGATGGCCGGTTCGGATGGCTCGGTCTGGGCGCGCCACCCCGAGATGCCGGGCCTGCGCTTCTTCGCCGAGGGCGCGGGCGAGTTGCTGTTCACCGAGAACGAGACGAACACGCATCGGCTGTTCGGCACCGGTTCGGCCGAGGGCTTCTACAAGGACGGGATCGACCGGTGCGTCGCGGGCGGAAACCGGGCCGCCGCCAACGCCCTGTCGGGCACCAAGTGCGCCGCCCGCTACGATCTCCATCTCGGCCCCGGGGAGACGCGGATCCTGCGCCTGCGCCTGCGCCCCGAGACCGCGCCGGGCGAGCCCTTCGCGGATTTCGACGCCGTCTTCGCCGACCGGGAGGCGGAGGCCGACGACTTCTACGGGGCGCTTCAGGCGCCGATCGCCGATCCCGAGATGCGGCTCGTGCAACGGCAGGCCCTCGCCGGCATGCTCTGGTCGAAGCAGCTCTACCACTACGACGTGCGCGAATGGCTCACCGGCGACCCGGCGCAGCCCGCACCGGCGCCGGAGCGGCGGCACGGCCGCAACAGCGACTGGGCCCATCTGCGGGCCAACGACATCATCTCGATGCCGGATGCCTGGGAGTATCCGTGGTTCGCCTCCTGGGATCTGGCCCTCCAGGCGATCGTGTTCGGGCTGATCGATCCCGATTTCGCGAAGAACCAGCTCCTGCTCCTGGTCGACGAGGCCTACACCCATCCGAACGCCGCGCTGCCGGCCTACGAATGGGGCTTCGGAGACGCCAATCCGCCGGTCCACGCGCTGGCCGCCTGGCGAGTCTTCGAGCTGGATCGGGCGCTGACCGGCACGCCGGACCACGCCTTCCTGAAGCGGATCTTCAACAAGCTCACCCTGAACTTCACGTGGTGGGTGAACCGCAAGGATTCCGACGACCGCAACCTGTTCCAGGGCGGCTTCCTCGGCCTCGACAACATCGGCATCTTCGACCGGTCGAAGCCGGTGGGCGACGGCGCCTCGCTGACCCAGTCCGACGCGACGGCCTGGATGGCGACCTACGCTCTCAACCTGATGCGGATCGCCATCGAGCTGGCCCTCGAGGACCCGACCTACGAGGACATGGCCGAGAAGTTCTTCGAGCACTTCCTGCTCATCGCGGCTGCCACCGGCGCCGGTGTCTGGGACGAGCCGGACGGCTTCTTCTACGACGTGATCGAGACCCGTGACGGACAGCGCCTCCCGATCCGGGCCCGGACCATGGTCGGTCTGATCCCGATTTTCGCGGTGGCGGTCATCAATGCCTGCGATCTGGAGCGGCTTCCATCGCTGCGCGACCGGATGCTGTTCTTCCTGAAGAACCGCCCGGACCTTGCGACCCTGGTCTCGCGCTGGAGCGAGCCCGGCGCGGGCCAGACCGCGCTGCTTTCGCTGCTGCGCGGGCACCGGCTGAAGGCATTGCTGCAGCGCGCCCTCGACCCGAACGAGTTCCTCTCGAAGCACGGGTTGCGGGCCGTCTCCCGCGTCTATGCGGACGCGCCGTTCTGCTTCGCCTGGAACGGCAGCGACCTCGGCCTCGCCTACGAGCCGGCGGAGTCGCGCTCGCGCCTGTTCGGCGGCAACTCGAACTGGCGGGGCCCGGTCTGGATGCCGGTCAATTACCTGCTGATCGCCGGGTTGAACCGCTTCCACGACTATTACGGCCCGGATTTCCGGGTCGAGGCACCGACCGGTTCCGGACGGACCTATTCGCTGCGCGAGATCGCCGCCCACCTGTCACGGCGTCTGATCGGACTCTCGACCCGCGGCCCGGACGGGCGACGGCCCGTCTATGGGGACAGCCGGATCGAACAGGAGGATCCGCATTTCCGCGATCTGGTCCTGTTCTACGAATATTACCACGGCGACACGGGTCGCGGGGTCGGCGCCGCGCACCAGACCGGATGGTCGGGGCTCGTGGCCCTGCTGATCCAGGAGGTGGCGACCGCGGGCGCCGAGGTCCCGGCCTTGGACTGGACGTGACGGTCGCCCCTCGTCGGCACCGGCGAGGGATCGCGCCGGCTACTCCGCGGCCTGCTGCATCCGCAGGCGCTGCCCCTGCCCGATCTGGCGGGAGATCGTCGAGCGGCGGGCGCTGTAGACCGCCGAGACCAGCGGGTAATCGACCGGCAGGCCCCACTTGGCCCTGTAGGCCTCGGGCGTGAGGCCGCGCATCGTCAGATGCCGCCGCAGGGCCTTGTAGGGCTTGCCGTCCTCGAAGCTGATGAGCGTGTCCGGCCGGATCGAGGCGCGGATCTGTGCTTCGGTCGGGCGCTTCACCTGCGGCTCGACCGGCTGGTCCAGGGCGGTGATGGAGCGGTGAACCTCGGAGAGCAGGTCGGGGAGCGTTCCCGCCGGGACGCTGTTGCGCGTGACGTAGGCGCTCAGGATCTTTGCGGCGAGTTCGACGCTCGGCGATGTCGTCGGCATGGTCATCACCTCGGTTCGACGTTGTTCGGTTGTGTTCGGTTGTGGCTCTCGTGGCTTCCGTCGGATGCTTCGCCGCCGACGGCCGGATCTATGTTCGTGAGACGGTTTCGGCCCCGGCCGGAGGCGGTGAATGACCCATTATGCGCCAGATCACCGTCGCCACAACCGAGACGCGCATTTGTGACGCCGATATTTCTACTTAGGATTGAGATTTAGGGTCAATGACGAATCAACGGACGCGTCGTGGTTCCGATTGAAGTGCGGTATTGAAGACTCACCTGCCCGTCGGGGCGCGATGGAGAGCCCGAAAACATGGAGGTCCTGGTCGTCGGAGCCGGCGTCGTCGGCCTCGCCATCGGGCGGGCGCTCGCGCTGCGCGGACACGCCATCGTGGTGGCGGAAGCCGAGGAGGCCTTCGGAACCGGCGTGTCGGCCCGAAGCTCGGAGGTGATCCATGCGGGCATGTACTATCCAAGCGGCTCGGAACGCGCGCATCACTGCGTCGCGGGCTCGCATCGACTATACAACTTTTGCGCGAGTCATGGTGTCCCGCATCGCGCCTGCGGCAAGCTGATCGTCGCGTCCGACGATGCCGAGGCCGAGACCATCGCGGCGATCCGCCGGCAGGGCGAGGCCAACGGCGTGGCGGGCCTGGAGCTGCTCGACGGCGATACGGCCCGGCGCCTGGAGCCCAATCTCACCTGCACGGTGGCGCTGCATTCGCCGCGCACCGGCATCGTGGACAGCCATGCGCTGATGCTCGCCCTGCTCGGCGAGATCGAGGACCACGGCGGCGCCCTCGCCCTGCGCACCCCGGTGGAGGGCCTGACGCAGCGGGACGGGCAATGGCAGGCCGCGTTCGGCGGTGCCGAGCCGGGGACGATGGCCTTCGACGCGGTGGTCAATGCCGCGAGCTTCGGCGCCCCGGCCCTG
Source organism: Methylobacterium sp. UNCCL125 (assembly GCF_900116795.1). NCBI lineage: Bacteria > Pseudomonadati > Pseudomonadota > Alphaproteobacteria > Hyphomicrobiales > Methylobacteriaceae > Methylobacterium > Methylobacterium sp. UNCCL125. The sequence continues at coordinate 42,853 of NZ_FPBW01000024.1, forward strand.
GCCGCCCGCACGGAGGGCTACCCGGCCGAGCGCGTCCCGAGGCTGCGCCTCGCCCGCGGCAACTACTTCGGCTGCACCGGCAGGCCGGCCTTCTCGCGGCTGATCTACCCGGCGCCGCGGATCGACGGCGGCCTCGGCATCCACCTGACCCTCGACCTCGCCGGACGCACCCGCTTCGGGCCCGACGTGGAATGGGTGGACGGGTTCGATTACCGGGTCGATCCCCGGCGCGCCGAGGCCTTCTACGGCGCGATCCGGCGGTACTGGCCCGGTCTGCCGGACGGGGCGCTGTATCCGGACTATGCGGGCCTGCGCCCCAAGCTGACGGGGCCGGGCGAGGCGGCGGCCGACTTCCGGATCGACGGCCCGGCGGAGCACGGATTGCCCGGGATCGTGCACCTGTTCGGGATCGAGAGCCCGGGGCTGACCTCCAGCCTGTCGCTCGCCGAGGCGGTGGCCGACCGTCTGGACGCCTGAGGCCTCAGAACAGCAGGTGCAGCGCCAGGGGGGCGAGGATCGCCGTCACGAAGGCGTTGAGCCCCATGGCGATGCCCGCGAAGGTCCCGGCCACCTCGCTGACCTGGAAGGCGCGCGCCGTCCCGATGCCGTGGGCCGCGAGCCCGGCCGCGAAGCCGCGGGCGCGCATGTCGCGGATGCGCAGGAGGTTCATCATCGGCGTGACCAGGATCGCCCCGATGATGCCGGTGAGGATCACCAGGATGGCCGTGAGCGTCGGATCGCCGCCCAGCGCTTCCGCGATACCCATCGCCACCCCCGACGTCACGGATTTCGGGGCCAGCGAGACGAGGACCGGCTGCGGGATGTCGAGGAGCCGCGCGAGGGCGATGACCACGGCGAGCGTGGTGGCCGAGCCGGCGGCGAGGGCCGCGAGCATCGGCGCGAGGGCGCGCAGGACCGTGGCACGCCGCTCGTAGAGGGGCATGGCCAGAACCACGGTGGCGGGTCCGAGCAGGAAGTGGACGAATTGCGCGCCCTCGAAATAGGTCCCGTAGGGCGTGCCCGTGATGGCCAGGACCGCACCGACCAGGGCCACGGTGATGAGCACGGGGTTGGCGATCGGGTGCCGGCCCGTGGCCGCGGCGATCCGGTCCGCCAGACGTAGGCGGTCAGCGTCACCGTCAGCCACAGGAGCGGCGTCTTGGCGAGATAGACCCAGAGCGAGAAATCGCCGCCCATGCGTCAGGGCTCTCCGTCGGGTCGACGCCGTTCGACCCGGGCGGCCACGGCACGGAAGACCAGGACGGTCACCAGCAGCGACAGCGCCGTCGAGACGATCAGCACGAGGGCGAGCTTGGCACCCTGGGCCCGCAGCAGGTCGAGGCGGCCGACGACGCCGACCCCCGCCGGAACGAACAGGAGCGACAGGTTCATCAGCAGGCCGCGCGCCGTCGTTTCGAGCGTCCCATCGGTGAGCGGCTTCGGCAGGAAGCGCGACAGGCCGAGCCCCGCGCTGTCGCGCAGCAGCAGGAACGCGAACATCAAGCCCATGCCGATCACCGGCCCGGGCACCGGCACGCCCGCGCCGCGCGCCAGAACCTCGCCCAGCAGCTGGGCGAGCAGGATCAGCGCCAGACTGGCGATCATGGCGGGACGCGAGGGCTAGGCGGCTGCGACACCCTGCTGACCGCTCCGCCGGGCAGCCGAGATGGCGGCCTCGTCGAAGCCGAGCAGGCGGCCGAGGCGCTCGACCAGGGCCTCCTCGAACTCGTCGACGTTGCCGTCCGCCGCCGCGACCGACCACGCCATGGTCAGCAGCTCTTCGCGCTCGGCCCGGTCGGCCTCATGCGGGATCATCTCCACGAGGCTCGCCACGTCGCGCACCTCCGAGTCCATGGCGGCGGCCCGCTCGATCAGGGCCCGTGCCGCATCCGGCCCGTCGGCGTAATGACCCTGGACGAGGCGCGACAGACGCTCGCTCTCGGCGGGCGCCAGAATGCCGTCGACGCGGGCGACGTGGACGAGGAGCGCCGTGGCCGCGAGATGCGTCTCGTCCACGGTCTCGGGGTTGCCGACGCCGAGAGCCTCGGCCGCGTAGGCGCGCAGGCGTGCGATCAGGGACATGGCGGCTCCGGGGGGATCGTGCAGCGCAACAGTTCGGTCCCCGGCGTCGCTCCGTCAAGCACGGCGCCGCACGTGGCGCCCGACCGTGGCGAAGTTGCATCGCCGGCGCGGCCCTCAACGGCGCGCCACGGCCTCGGCCCCCGTCACCAGCGGCGCGAGAATCGACTCGGCGGCCCGGACCACGGCCGGACCGGCCTCCGCCGGTGTGCCGGCCCGGAACGGCGGTGCCGGAGCGTATTCGGCGACGAGCTGCGCGGTGCGGGCGTAGTCGGCCCCGCGCAGGCGGGCGGCGAGCGCCAGCCCGAGGTCGAGCCCCGCCGAGACCCCGGCCGCGGTGACGCGGTTGCGGTCGAACACGACGCGCTCCGCCACCGGTTCGGCGCCGAGGAGCGGCAGCACCGCGTCGCGCACGCTCCAGTGCGACGTCGCGCGGTAGCCCCGCAGGAGGCCGGCCGCCCCCAGGATCAACGATCCGGTGCAGACGCTGACGACCCAGCCGGCCCGGGCGGCGCGGTCGCGCAGGAAGGCGAGGAGCGCCGCATGGCCCATCTGGGCGGGCGTGCCGTCGCCTCCGGGCACGAACAGGACGTCGAGATCCGCCGGGCAGGTCGCGAAGCTGTGGGTCGCCACCAGGGCGAGGCCGGTATCGCTCGTGACGGGACCGGTCTCCGCACCGACGAGGTGGAGGCTGCCCGGAGCGAGGCCGGCCAGGAAGGTCTGCGGGCCCACAAGATCGAGGGCGGTCAGGCCCGGATAGAGCAGCATGGCGATCCGGACGGGGCGGTCCGCCGGGATCGGCTCCGGCGAAATCGGGTCCGGCGCGTCTGCAGAGCCGGCGGCCTGCGCCGGACGGAGCGGCCAGACCAGGGCGGCGGCGAGTGCCGCGGCGACGAGATCCCGGCGGCGAGCCTCCGGCGCGGTCACGGGCGCGCCGGGCCGGTCACAGGGACCAGGCCGCGTCGCGGTAGGCGCTGTCCCAGAACTGCCATTCCAGCCGGGTGGCCTGCGTGAAGGCCTGATGCATCCGCGCGCGCTCGGCCGCCGACGCGTCCCGCGCGGCCCGATCCGTGGCGGCGATCATGGCCGCCACCGCCTCGGCAAAGTCAGACCCTGCGTAGGTGTCGATCCAGGCGCGGTACGGGTTGCCGGGCGCGGCGCGGGCGAAGATGTCGTCGCCCACCGCCTTGTAGATCCAGAAGCAGGGCAGCAGCGCGGCACAGACCACCGCGAAGGGCTCGGCATAGGCGGTGGCGAGCAGGTAGCAGACGTAATGATCGCAGGCCGGCGTCAGGGGCGTGGCCGCGAAGGTCTCCGGGCCGATGCCGTAGTCGCGGAAGAAGCCGCCATGGAGCGCGCGCTCGACGACGATCGCTTCCTGCGCGGCCCGGGAGAACTGCACGATCGCGTCGGGATCCGGCGCCTTCGCGGCGGCGAGGCTCAGCGCCCGGCCGAAGCCGATCAGGTAGTGCGCATCCTGCACGATGTAGTGCCGGAACCGACCCTGCGGCAGCGTTCCGGCGGCGAGTTCGGCATTGAACGGCATCGACCGGATGGTCTCGTAGGCGGCGGCGTTGCGCGCCCAGGCCTCCTGCGAGAACGAGACCGGCGCGCCCGCCTCGGCCAGTCCGAGAGACGCCACGGCCTAGCCCTGCCGCTGCGCGTGGGTGACGGCGACGTGGATCAGCTCGGCGAGGGTGCGCACGCCGAGCTTCTGGCGCATCTGCGAGCAGGCGTTGGTCACGGTCTTGTAGCTCACCGACAGGTCGGCCGCGATGGCCCCGTAGGAGCGCCCCTGCGCGAGGCGCGCCAGGATCTGCTGCTCGCGGGGGGTTAGCTGCGATTCCGGCGCGCGGCGGGCATCGGCGCGCAGCATCGCCACCTCGGTCGCCAGGCGCCGGTCGAGGTAGACCTCGCCGACGCGGACCTTGGCGAAGGCCTCGAACAGCTCGGCCGAGGCGTGGTCCTTGAGGACGTAGCCGAGGGCCCCCGCCTCGAGGGCGCGGGCGACGATCACCGGGTCGTTGTGCATGCTGAAGACCAGGATGCGCGTCTCGGGTGCGACCGCCCGGATGCGCCGGATCAGGCCGAGCCCGGCCATGCCGCTGCCCTGGAAGGTCAGGTCGCAGATCACGACCGGCGGGCGGAGCCGGTGGAAGATCCGGTAGCCGCCGACGACGGTCGTCGCCTCCGCGATGGTCTCCACGCCGGAATCCTCCAGGACGCGTCGACAGCCCTGCAGGACGATGGGGTGATCATCGATGACGAGGACCGGCAGGCGGGTGGCGGCGGCGTCGATCTGGGATGCGATGGCGTTCATGCGCTCGGCGCGGTGCTGGTCTCGTCGCCCCGGTCAGGCGGAACGGGGATCATGATCCGGACGATCGCCCCGGGGCCGGCATTGTCAAGGGCGAAGGTGCCGCCGAGGGCCTCCACGCGCTCGCGCATCCCCGACAGACCGAGCCCGGTGCCGTGTTCCGGGGGGATTCCGGTGCCGTTGTCGCGGATGGTGAGGTCGAGCCGGCCCTCGGCCTCGGTCGCCTCGGCCTCCACCCGGGTCGCGGCGCCGTGCCGCACGGCGTTGGTGGCGCTCTCCTGCACGCAGCGGAACACCGTGAGGTCCACGAGGTCGCCGTAGCCCTTGGCCAGACCGTCGAACCGGCCCACGAAGCTGAGGCCGGGGTGGCGCTGCCCGAAGCCGCGCAGGAGCAGGTCCAGGCAGGTCGCTAGCGGCGCCTGCCCGAGCCCGTGCGGCCGCAGGCGGTTCAGAAGCTCCCGGTTGACCGTCTGGACCTGGCCGACGATGGCGCTGATCTCGGCCGCCCGGGCGGCGAGCTTCTCGCGGCTGGGCTCGGCGGAGCCGGAGGCGATACGGCCGATCGAGGCGGCGTTGGCCTCCAGGGCGAACAGGCAGGGGCCGAACTCGTCGTGCAGCTCCAGGGCTGTCCGGCGGCGCTCGTCGTCCTGGGCGGTCAGAAGCTGGCGGTTGAGGCGGCCGTTGGCGGCCCGGACCTCGCCCAGGGCCTCGGCGACCTTGTTGAACCGCTCGGCGATCACCGCCAGCTCCCGGGCACCGGGCGGCTCCAGGCGGGCCGTGTAGTCGTGATGCTCCAGCTGGGTCAGGCCGGCGCCGAGCCGCCGCAGCGGCGCGAGGATCCGGCCCAGGGCGATGTAGAGGGCGATCAGCATCGCGGCATTGATCGCCAGGGTGGTCAGCGAGAGCGCACGGGCATAGCCCCAGATCTCGTCGATCTCGTCCATCGGCTGCGTGGTGATCTGCGCCGTGCCGAGCCGACGCCCGTCGACGACGATCGGCAGGGCGTGGCGCTCGATCGGCGGCATGATCAGGTCGGCGAACCAGTGGGGTGCCTCCCGGTCCGCGCGGGTCGGCGGCAACGGCCGGCCGATCTGGTCGCCATCCGCATCGAGCACCGCGACCCGGACATGCCGCAGGACCTTGAAGCGGAGGTCGAGCGTCTGGAGCAGCGTGTCGGGGGAGGCCGTGTCGGACAGGCGGATCGTGTCGGCCACCAGCGACTCGACGGTGGCGAGGGAGGCGCGGGTCTCGACGCGCACCGCCGACCGGGCGTTCAGTACGATGACCGCGCAGGAGATCAAAGCCGCGAAGGCATCGATGAGCAGCACCACCGCGACGAGCCGCGCGCGCGTCGACCAGCCGGACCAGGGCCAAAGGCCGGCGCGGGGTCTGATCGGCGCGGCGGGTACCGCGGATCTCGGGGTCAGGGTCGGGCTCGTATCCACACCGTGACGCATAGCGACCGTGCCGGCGAAGTCCATGCCGCGCCCCGCGGCCGACCGGGCCATGGCCGCGCGGACCCCGACGCACGCTTCGGCACGGGCGGTCCGAATACCGATTCTTAAGCGGCGGCGCGTTATGTTGTGGATAGCCGGGTCACGACTGGCTGGGCTGGCAATTCGGGCCGACATCATTGCGCCGTATTGCAGCTTCTCTATCGCCAACAGAGTCGAACCAGCTTCGAATCCTCGAAGAGTGGCGGCCGGTCATGGGGAGCCCGGTCGCGCGCGGCGTGTATCGAGTGAGAGACCCCGGACCATGATCGATCTCAACCTCGACCCGTCCGAGACCCGGCCCGACCGGAGGCCGTCGGCCAAGCCCGGGCCGTCGCTGAACCTCAAGGTCGTGCTGTTCGGCGTAGCCGGCGCGGGCGCGCTGGTGGGCTTCGGCGTTGCCGCCTCGACGGTGATGGCCGGCCTCGCGGCGCCGACGCCGGTGCGGATCGTCGCGTCCAAGCAGGCCGCCGATTGGCCAGAGCTGAAGGACGGGCTGCCCGTGATCAAGGGCTCCGTCCAGGCAGCGCCGGCGGCGGCGGTGCCCGCCAAGCCCGAGGCGCCGGCCCTGCGGATGGTCGCGCTGCCCGAGGCCTTCTCGCCCATCGTGACGCCCGCGAAGGCCCCCGCCGCCCCGCCCTCGGCCGCCTCACAGCCCGCCAAGGTCGCCGCGGCACCGGTCCCGCCGACGCAGCGCATCCCGGTCCCGACCCCCGTTATGCCGGTGGCGGCCACGCGGGAGGTCGCGCCGCTGGCGTCGACCCGCACGGCATCGCTCCAGACGCCCCGCGCGTCCGAGACGGTCCGGGCCCGCGAACTCGTTGAACCGGCCGTGCCGAATCCGGCTCCCGCGACCGAGCGGACCGAGCGCCCGGCGCCGGTCGAGCGCGCCGAGAAGGTCGAGCGCGCCCAGAAGATCGAGCGCCCCGAGAAGCCCGCCTCGAAGGCGGTGGCGACCCGCAAGGCGCCTGCGCCGGCGCGGGCGGCCGAGAAGGCCACCGGCACTGCGCCCGCGACCGTGGCTCAGGCAGAACCCGCCGAGGCGGAGGACACCGAGGTGCTCGGGATCAAGCTCCCGTCCCTCGCACCGGCCGGTCGGAAGCTGAAGGAAAGCGTCGACGCTCTCGGCAACGCCGTGAAGAACGTGTTCTGACCCGAGGCTCCGGCCCCGCGCATGGGGGCCGGACAAGTCTTCCGATCCGGCGCTCAGGCCCGTCCGGAATGGCGCCCGGCCTTATCGCTCTTCGGCCCGGTGCGATCCACCTTGCGCTGGTGCTTCCCGGCGCGCGGGCTCGCAAAACCCTTCGGACCACCCGGTCGGTCCCTGCGCTCATCCGGCCCCGCATCGCCCACCAGCGCCTCGACCTGGATATCCGGCGAGCCGTTCCGGGCGAACGCTTCGGCAAAGCGTGCCGCCGCGTTGCCCCGCACCTCGAACTTGGTCTCGCGGTCGAAGATCCGGATCGCACCGATCTCCTGGCGCCCGATGCCGCCCCGCCGGGTCAGCATCGGCAGCAGACGGCGCGGGTCGGCGTTGTCGCGGCGGCCGAGGTTGAGGCGGAACCAGACGGCCGGCCCCATGGCGGCGATCCGCTCCGGATCCATCGGGTCGTAGGGCGGCCGCTCGCCCCGGGGAGCGCGGCCCTCTCCGGGATCGCTGACCTCTTCGGGAGCCGGCAGGCGGGTGCGGTAGACGCGGGCCAGCAGGGCAGCCAGTTCCTCCGGGCTCTTGCCGGCGAGCAGCGTCTCGGCGAGCGCGACATCCTCCTCGGCGGGCGGCTCGGCGAAGAGCGGATCCGAGAGCATGCGCTCGCCGTCGAGGCGCCGGATCTCGTCGGCCGAGGGCGGCCCCGACCATTCGGGGCTCACCTTGGCAATGGCGAACATCTGCTCGGCGCGGCGTCGCCGGGAATTGGGGATGAGCAGCACCGAGGTGCCTTTGCGGCCGGCGCGACCGGTACGGCCGCTGCGGTGCTGGAGCACCTCGGCATCGTGCGGCAGGTCCGCGTGGATGACGAGGCTCAGGGACGGCAGGTCGATGCCGCGGGCGGCCACGTCGGTGGCGACGCAGACCCGGGCGCGGCCGTCGCGCAGGGCCTGAAGCGCGGCATTGCGCTCGCCCTGGCCGAGTTCGCCCGACAGCGCCACCACGGAGAAACCCCGCTCGGTCAGGCTGGCCTGGAGATGGCGGACGGCGTTGCGGGTGTTGCAGAAGACGATCGCGGTCGCGGCATCGGCCTCGCGCAGGAGGTTGAGCACGACGTGCTCGGTCTCCCGCGGCATGATCCGCACCGCCCGGTAGGCGATGTCGGCATGTCCCTTGGTTTCGCCCTTGATCGCCAGACGGAGCGCGCCGTGCTGGTAGCGCTCGGCCAGCGTCTCGATCGCCTTCGGCAGGGTCGCGGAGAACAGGTAGGTGGCCCGCTCCGGCGGCGTCGCCGAGAGGATGAACTCGATATCCTCCCGGAAGCCGAGATCGAGCATCTCGTCGGCCTCGTCGAGGACCACGGCCCGCAGGGCCGTCGGGTCGAGGTTGCGGCGCTCGAGGTGATCGCGCAGGCGCCCCGGCGTGCCCACCACGATGTGGGTGCCCTCCGCCAGCATCCGGCTTTCCCGGCGCGGGTCCATGCCGCCGACGCAGGCCGCGACGCGGCCGCCGGCGGGTCCGTACAGCCAGGACAGCTCGCGCTGCACCTGCAGGGCGAGTTCCCGGGTCGGGGCGATCACGAGGGCCAGGGGCGCCGCCGGGGGCGGCAACTGGTCGGCCTCCCCGATCAGGATACTGGCCATGGCGAGGCCGTAGGCCACGGTCTTGCCGGAGCCGGTCTGGGCCGAGACGAGGAGGTCGCGGGAGCCGGCGGCGGCCTCAAGCACGGCGGCCTGGACCGGGGTCGGATCGGCATAGCCGCGGTCGCTCAGGGCCCGCGCGAGGGGGGCGGGCAGGGTCGGGAAAGGCAAGCTTCGGAAACTCTCAACGGCCGTGCCGCGCCCGGCAGCGCGCCATCGCGCGGCGGGGGAATCAGGCGCCGGACTTTATTCGGGTGCCAAGACGGTAACGCGTCGCGAGCCGCCTGACCACTCCCGCCGCAGCATGGGGCGGTTGCAGGCGCTCAATCCGGGACGCGCCGGTTGCGGGGTGCTCGAACCTCCGCCCTCACGATGGGCCGTGGACCGCGTCCTTGCGAGCGGTGCGAAGCCGGGACGAAGCCGGGACGAAGGGCCGACTCTGGTGCGGCGACCTGCTAAGGCACGGTCAAGTTTCGCCTGTCGCAGCCGCGACGCGCCCCGACCGGAGTACACGTTCATCATGATGGCAGCCCTGCGGGTGGCGGTAGCCTGGGCGACGGTTCTGGCCTTCGCGTGGTTCGGCAAGGACTGGCTCGGAGACCTGTCGCGGCCGCTCTTCGCCGGCGGCCTGTTCGCGTGGCTGCTCGCGGTGATCGTCTGGGCGGCCTTCGGGGTGGTGCACGAGGCCGAGGAACTGGCCCACCGTCTGGGCGAGCCCCTGGGCACCCTGGTGCTGACCCTCTCAATCGTCATCATCGAGGTGGCGCTGATCTCCGCCGTGATGCTGTCGGCCAAGGACGCGCCGACGCTGGGGCGCGATACGATGTTCGCGGTCCTGATGATCGTGCTGAACGGCGTGGTCGGGCTGGGCCTCCTGGTCGGCGGCCTGCGCCATCACCAGCAGCGCTACAACCTTCAGGGCGCCTCGGCCTTCCTGTCGGTGATCATCCCGCTCACCACCATCGCGCTGATCATCCCGAACTTCACCAGCTCCACCAGCGACGGCACCCTGACGATCCTGCAGGCGGTGACGTTCTCGGTGTTCACCCTCGCGCTCTACGGCGTGTTTCTGCTGATCCAGACCGGCCGCCACAGCGACTTCTTCATCGATGCGGAAGCCCGCGAGAGCGCCGAGGCGCCCCACGGCGCCGACTCGATCTCGGGGGGCGGCATCGCCAAGCATATCGGGCTGCTGCTCGCCAACGTCCTGCCGATCGTGATCCTCGCCAAGAGCCTCGCGGTGATCCTCGACCACGGCATCGCGGCCCTCGGCGCGCCCTCGGCGCTGGGCGGCGTGCTGATCGCCGCCATCGTCTTCACCCCGGAGGGGATCTCGGCGTTGAAGGCTGTGGCCCGCAACGAACTCCAGCGGGCGATCAATCTGTGCCTCGGCGCAGCCACCTCGACGGTGGGCCTCACCGTGCCGGCGATCCTGACCATCGGGCTGCTCACCGGCCAGACCGTGGTGCTCGGCCTCAAGCCCACCGAGATGACCCTCCTCGCCGTCACGCTGATCCTCAGCGCGCAGACCTTCTCGGGTTCGCGCACCACCGTGCTGGAGGGCGCGGTGCATCTCGTGCTGTTCTTCGTCTACCTCGTGCTGATCTTCAGCCCGTGATCCTCTTAGGAATCGGGTTCGTCACCGACGGCCTTTCCTCTGCGCACTTCGAGACGGGCTCCGTCAGGTCCTGCAGACGGGGACCCGATCGACTCCGCCTTCGCCCCGCCATGCCGGCGCGGGGCCCCGGCGCTCAGGCGCCGAAGCGCTCGGTGCGGATCAGGCCCGGCGCGACGCCCTCCGCCAGGATCAGGTCCGAGGCTGCGGCCACGAACCGGTTGGAGCCGCAGAGGAAGACCTTCCCGGGCGCCCCGATCCGCGCGAGGGCATCGGCGACGAGGGGCGCGTCGATCCGCTTGCCGCCGGGCTCGCGCGTCGTCGCAAGATGCAGGGAGAAGTTGGGATCGGCTTCCGCGAGCCGCTCCAGCTCGGCCACCGCGATGGCCTCCGCCCGGGTGCGGGCCGAATAGATCAGCGCCGCCGGGATCTGCCGCCAGCCCTGCGCCCGCCGCCGCAGCATCGCCAGGAGCGGCACCACGCCCGACCCGCCGCCGCCCAGGAGCAGCGGCCCGCCATCGGGGCCGTCCCAGGAGAACGAGCCGCCGATCGGCCCGCGCAGCTCGACCCGGTCGCCGATTTCGGCCAAATGCGAGAACCAGCCCGAGACTTCGCCGTCCGGCAGGGCCTCGATCATCAGCTCCAGTGTGCCGCTGCCGTCCTGGGCCGAGGCGATGGAGTAGCTGCGCTGCGCCTGGTAGCCGTCCTCGGCGGTGAGGCGGACATCGACGTGCTGCCCGGCCCGGTAAGCCTCGGCGAGGCTGCAGCGCAGACGGACGCTCCTCACGTGCGGCGTGACCGGCGAGAGCGCGGTGATCTCCGCCTCGTGCCAGCGGAAGACGACGGGCTCGATCACCGACTCAATCACCGATGTAGCGCTGCTCACGCCATGGATCCCCGTACATGTGGTAGCCGCGCAGCTCCCAGAAGCCGGCCGTGTCCACCTGGGTGAAGCGCAGGCCCTTCACCCATTTGGCACTCTTCCAGAAGTAGAGGTGCGGCACGAAGAGCCGCGCCGGGCCGCCGTGATCGGGATGGATCGGCTGGCCCTCGTAGCGCGTCGCCACCAGGGCCCGGCCGCCCACGAGGTCGGCCACCGGCACGTTCGTGGTGTAGTCGTCGTGGGATTCCGCGAGCAGGAAGTTCGTCGGCGCCTCGATCCCGGCATCCGCCAGCAGGTCGTCGAAGCTGACGCCTTCCCAGGTCGTGTCGAACTTCGACCACTTGGTGACGCAGTGGATGTCGCCCTTCCAGGTGGTGCGAGGCAGCGCCTCGAATTCCGCCCAGCTCCACGCCTTGATCGGCCGCGATCCCGCGCGCAGCGTGAACGTCCAGGTGGCCAGGTCAACGGTCGGGTTGGGGCCGATCTGGAGGATCGGGAAATCGTCGGTGAGATACTGACCCGGCGGCAGGCGCGCGCCCGTTTCCGGCGGCTGCCTGCGTCCGACGAAGCCCCGTGTCACCATGCCGGTCGCCGCCCCTCTCGCTCTCCCCCCGGGTTTGGTGCGGCGGAGCACCTCGCGTCAAGCCGGCATGTGCGGCCGAACAAACGCCCCAAAGCTCGGGTGTGCTAGCAGGACTGTGCCGATCGATCGGCGCGAATCGCCTGCTTTCAGGGGGATGTCATGAAGTACCTTCTCGCGACGAGCCTGGTCGTCGGGAGCCTCGCCACCCTCGCACCGGCCGCCCAGGCCCGCGACGGGATCGGTGCCGGCGGCGCGGCCGCCCTCGGCGTGCTCGGCGGCCTGGCGGTCGGCGGCGCCATCGCGTCGGCCAACAACGGCTACTATCCGGGCCGCCCGGTCTACCGCGCCCCGCCGCCGGTCTACGTCGAGGAGGATTACGGCCCGGTCTGCCACTTCGAGCGCCGCCGGACCATCGATCCCTACGGCGACGTCTACATCCGCCGCGTTCGCGTCTGCGAATAAGCGGCTTCCGGAGTCGCCTCCGCGGCGAGCGCCGGTTTCAGGCGCTCGGCGCAGGCGATCCCGGCCAACACCAGGGCCAGGGCGAGCGCTTGCGTCGCCCCGAACGGCTCGCCGACCAGCAGGACGGCGAGGATCGCGCCGAAGATCGGCACGAGGTTGACGAACAGGCCGGCGCGATTCGGGCCGATCTGCTCGACGCCGCGCATGAAGAAGAGCTGCGCCAGAAGCGAAGGCCCGAGGCCGACGAAGGCGACCATGATCCAGCCCGCGCGGTTGGGCCAGACGGCGTGCCCCGTCGCCCACTCGACGGCCAGGGGCGGCAGGGATGTGACGAACGCCGCGATGGCCATCGCGGCGAAGAACACGAGCGCCGGCACCTTCGGGCGCGTCGGCAGGACGACCGTGTAGCCCGCGTAGAGCAGGCAGGCCGCGAAGACGAGCACGTCGCCGCGGTTGAAGGCGAGGTTCGTCAGCACCGACCAGTCGCCATGGGTGGCGGCGAGCCCCGCGCCGATCAGCGTCAGAACGACGCCGAGCACCTGCCCAGGCGTGACCGGCACCCGGTAGGCGAGCCGGTTCAGGACGATCACCAGGACCGGGATCGCCCCCTGGAACAGGGCGAGGTTGATCGCGCCGGTATGAACGCCGGCCGCATAGAACAGACAGTTGAAGGCCGTGTAGCCCAGGCCGCCCATCAGCAGGATGCGCAGCCAGTGGGGCCGAAGCTCCGGCCAAGCGGCCAGGAGGCGGGTGCCGGCCAAGGGCATGAGGACCAGGCAGGCGACCGCCCAGCGAAGCGTCGTGATGACCTGGGGCGAGACGTGGCCGGGCGCCCAGCGGCTGGTGACGGCGTTGCCGGCCCAGAGGAGCGCCGTGACGGTCAGCAGCAGGTAGGCGGACGCGGCCGGGGAAGCCCGGCTCGCGCCCCGGATCCTCACCGGCGGCGGAACTGGCCGCCCCGCACGGGCGGACGGGGGCCGGACGAGCGCTCGTCCTTGTGGCGGAACACGAGGCGCCCCTTCTCAAGGTCGTAGGGCGACATCTCGACCGTGACCCGGTCGCCGGCCAGCGTCTTGATGCGGTTCTTCTTCATCTTGCCGGCCGTGTAGGCCACGATCTCGTGGCCCTGGTCGAGCTGCACGCGGTAGCGCGCGTCCGGCAGGATCTCGATCACGAGACCGTCGAACTGCATCAATTCTTCTTTCGCCATGCACCTTCTCCAGTCGGACCGTCCGGCAGCAGGCGTTCCGGCAATGCGTGTTCAGCTGTCATCGAGCTCGGGAAACGCCGCAGGGCGCGGATCCGATCCGGTGGACCGCCCGCGCCAGCTCAGCAGCACCGCCCGCATGTAGTCCCCGCGGGAACCCGCCGCAAGTCACGGACGCCGAACCCGTTCCGTCATCGACACGTTTCGCCGGTTTTCATCGCCGGCTTTCAGGGCTCCGCGTCGTTGCCGGCATAGTCGAGGCGCCCATCCGCGGTCCGGCGCCAGATCCGGAGGGCGATCGGCGCTGCGGAGCGGTCGCCCCGGGCATCGAAGGCCACCGATCCGAGCAGCGTCCGCGACGGCCCCGCCCGTAGGGCCTCGGCCACCTTGCGGCCGTCGGCGATGCGGCCGGTCTTCGGATCGGCCGCCCGGGCGCGCTCGGTCGCCTGGGTCAGGAGCTCCACGGCCGCGTAGGCCCCGGCCGCGACGCTCTCGGCCTCGGGACTCCGCGGCGCCGGGCGGGCGCCGCGCGGTTCGGGCAGGCGCGGTGGATCGGGCGCCAGGGTCATCACGGTCCCGTCCCCGTCTGCGCCGGCCGCCGCGGCGAAGCTCGGGTCGAGGATGCCATCGCTCGCCACCAGGGTCGTGCCGAGGCCGGCCGCGCGCAAAGCGCGGAGCAGGGTGGCGGCATCGGGCGCGAGCCCGCCGAAATACACCGCATCGAGCCGCGCCGCCCTCAGCCGGGCGACGAGGTCCGAGAGATCGCGGCTGCCCCGGGCGAAGCCGTCGAACAGCACCTCCGGCGTGCCGGCCTCCTTCAGACGCGCCGCGACCGCGTCGGCGAGGCCCCGGCCGAAGGTGGAGCGGTCGCTGAGGATCCCGACCCGGCGCCCCGCGAAGGCCTTCGCCAGGTAGGCTCCGGCCGCCCGGCCCTGCTGGGCGTCGCTCGGGCCCAGGCGGAACAGGTTCCACAGGCCCCGGCCGGTGAGCGGCCCGTAGGCCGCCGCGGGCGCCACCATGACGGCCCCGGCCTCCTCGTAGACGGGCGCCGCGGCCGCGACCGCCCCGGATTCGAGCGGCCCGACCACGAGGCGCACGCCGTCGGCGGCGAACTTCCTGGCGTTCGCGGCGGCCTGCCGGGCCTCGCCGCCGTCGTCGGCGGGGACCAGGACCCAGCGCGGGCGTCCGCCGGCGGCGCGATTGAGATCGGCCACTGCCTGCTCGGCCCCCTGCCGCAGTCCCTGGCCGAAGGCGGCGTCCGGCCCGGTCAGCGGGGCCGAAAGCCCGATCCGGACCGGAGCCTGCGCGACGGCCGGGCTAGCCGCGAGGAGACCGGCGAGGATCGGGATGAGGCGACGCATCATGGCGGCACTCTAGGGCCGTCGGAGCCCCATCCGGAAGAGCAGCGTCACCGGATCGTTGAACGGATCGGGACGCTGATGCGCGCAGAAGCGCTGGCGGGCGGGCGCGATGTGCGGAATAAGGGCGTCGGCCCGGCCCGTCGCCGGGCGTGCCGGCGCCCCTCCAAGCGTCGCCGGCCGAGACCCTCTGGGACGATTGACGATCATGACCTCGCTGTTCGCCGGCATCCAGGACGCGCCGCTCGACCCGATCATGCGCCTGTTCGAGGCCTTCAACGCCGACCCGAGCCCGAAGAAGCTCAACCTCGTCGTCGGCGTGTACACGGATGCGGACGGCAAGGTGCCGCGCCTGCGCGCCGTGCAGACCGCCGAGAAGCGCTGGATCGAGAAGGGCCTGCCGAAGACCTATCGTCCGATCGAGGGCACCAAGCCGTTCCGCGACGCGGTCCAGGAGCTGCTATTCGGGAAGGGCGCGCCGATCCTGTCCCAGAACCGGGCGGCGACGCTCCAGAGCATCGGCGGCACCGGCGCCCTGAAGACCGGCGCGGACGTGCTGGCCAAGCTCTTCCCGAACGCCACCGTGGCGGTGAGCAACCCGAGCTGGGAGAACCACAAGGCCCTGTTCACCCAGGCCGGCTTCACCGTGGTCGACTATCCCTACTTCTCGGCCGAGACCGGCGGCGCCGACTATCCGGCCATGAAGGCCTATCTCCAGGATCTGCCGAAGGGGTCGATCGTGGTGCTGCACGCCTGCTGCCACAACCCGACCGGCGCCGATCTCAGCCTCGACGAGTGGCGCGACCTCGTGCCCCTGATGGCGGAGCGCGGCCTGATCCCGTTCCTCGACATCGCCTATCAGGGCTTCGGCAACGGCCTCGATGCCGATGCCGAGCCGGTGCGCCTCTTCGCCGAGTCGGGCCAGGAGTTCCTCGTCGCCTCCTCGTTCTCGAAGTCGTTCTCGCTCTACGGCGAGCGCGTCGGTGCGCTCACCATCGTGGCCGAGAATCCGGCCGCGAAGGCCAAGGTCGAGTCCTTCGCCAAGCGCCTCGTCCGGGCGAGCTACTCGAACCCGCACACCCACGGCGCCGCGATCGTCGAGATCGTGCTCACCGATCCGGAGCTGCGCGCCGACTGGGAGCGGGAGCTCGGCGAGATGCGGGACCGGATCCGCGCCATGCGTGTGCGGATGGCCGACAGCCTGCAGCAGCGCCACCCCGAGCGCGGCTTCGACGCCATCAAGACGCAGAAGGGCATGTTCTCCTACACGGGTCTCAGCCCCGCGGAGGCCACCCGCCTGCGCGAGGAGCACGAGGTCTACGCCCTGGAGACGGGCCGGATCTGCGTGGCCGCGGTCAACACCCACAACATCGACCACGTCATCGATGCGATCGACGCGGTGGTGAAGGGCTGAACATGTGGCGGCTCTCAAGCGCGTTTGCCGGTTCAACGTCTGGATCGATCCGGCCTTCGACGAACGCCTGAGGGCCGAGCCCGATATCGACCTGCAGGTGGGCGACCTGCAGAGCCCGGAGGACAAGCTCCGGGCTCTTCTGGCGCAGGCCCACGTCTTCCACGTCTCTCCGGCGCGGAACGAGCTGCCGCTCCGCTGGCACGTGAGCGACGCCCTGCTGGCCGAATGCCCGAACCTTCTGGCGGTCTCGTCGGGCGGGGCGGGCTTCGACACGGTGGACGCCGCTGCCTGCACCCGGGCCGGCGTCGCGGTGGTCAACCAAGTGGGCGGCAATGCCCGCTCGGTGGCGGAGCTGGCGATCGGCCTGATGCTCGCCGTCTCGCGCAAGATCTGCGTCTCGAACCGCCTGCTCCGGACCGCGCGCGGCTTCACCCGCGAATCGCTCATGGGCCACGAGATCGGCGGCGCGACCCTGGGCCTGATCGGGATCGGGCATACCGGCCGGGCGGTCGCCAAGCTGGCCCGCGGCTTCGACATGCGGGTCCTCGCCCACGATCCCCTGCTCCCGGACGCCGAGATCCGGTCCCGCGGCGCAGAGCCGGTGGACCGGGCGCGGCTGCTCGCCGAGTCCGACATCGTCTCCCTGCACTGCCCCCTCGACGACACGACCCGGGGCAGCTTCGACGCCCGGGCCTTCGCGGCGATGAAGCCGGGGGCGCTGTTCATCACCACGGCCCGGGGCGGCATCCATGACGAGACGGCGCTCGCCGCAGCGCTCACCGCCGGACACCTCGCGGGGGCGGGCCTCGATGTCTGGACGCCGGAGCCGCCGCCCCTCGATTCGGTCCTGCTGCAGCTCGACACCGTGGTGGCGACCTACCACACCGCCGGCGTCACCCACGAGGCGCGGCGCACCGTAGCGGCCTGGGGCGCGGAGCAGATCATCGGCCTGCTCCGGGGCGAGACGCCGCCGCGGCTCGTCAACCCGGAGGTCTGGCCCGCCGTGCTGGAGCGTCGGGCTCGGCTGCTCGGCGGCGCCTGACCGCGAGCCGGTGCGGGGCTGAAGGGCTTCGCCTCCGCGTCGATGTTGGACGCCGGCTCAGCCGCGGCGTCGCGCCGTCATCCCGGGTCGAAGGCGATCCCGGCGCCGCAGGGGCATGCGGGAGGCGGGCGATCCGGATCCGGGGTCCGTGCGAGATCTTCTCGCCTCGGTGGGTCTGGATCCCGGGCTCGGCGAAGCGGCCCGAGATGATGGGGCCGAACGGCTCCGATACATCCACCGCTCGCTCGTCCACACACGAGCACCGGAAGTTCGAGGCAACAACGGAGCTGCTCAACCGTACGCCGTGCGCTCCGCCAGCCCGGCCGAACTGTCGATCCCGCTCAGATTGTAATTATTCGAAATCTAGCCTCGCAAAACGTTCCGCAATCAAGCTTGACCGTGAATGTTTCTGCACCGTATCTGACGCCAATCGAAACAGATCGGTCGACATCGTGGTACGGCGAAACTGTGCAAGACCTTGCACGCAGGCATCGCGCGGCGTTTCCAGGCGCGCGGCCCGAATCTCTCTCCTCCTCGCTCCAGTATTTCTTCCGACTTCCGGCTGGGCACAACCTATCGTTGACAACTCCCAGGAGGTCCAGCTCGAGGAACTCTCGGTGGCCGGGACCGGCGACGGGCCGTCCCGCATCGACGGCTACCGGGCCACGCGGGCGGTGAGCGCCACGCGGACCGACACGCCCGTGCGCGAGGTGCCCCAGACCATCGTGGCGGTGCCGCAGGAGGTGCTGGAGGACGCGGCGGCCACGCGGATCGACACGGCCCTCGACCTCGCGGGCGTCGGCCGCGGCAACAATTTCGGCGGCCTCGGCCTGACCGAATTCACGATCCGCGGTCTGGCCACCGGCGAGTATTACCGCAACGGGTTCCCGATCAACCGCGGCTACCCGAACAGCCCCGACATCGTCTCCATCGAGCGCATCGAGGTGCTGAAAGGACCGTCGGCCTTCCTGTACGGCCGTGGCGACCCCGGCGGCACCTTCAACATCGTGACCAAGCAACCCCTCGCGGCGCGCTCCCTCACGGTCGGCACGCAGTACGGCAGCTTCGGCGCCAAGCGGAGCACCTTCGACGCCACCGGCGCCCTCGACGAGAGCGGGCAGGTTCTGGCGCGCGTCACCGGCGCCGTCGAGGACAACGGCAGCTTCCGGGACTTCGTCACCAGCGACCGCTACGCCCTCGCCCCGGTCATCGCCTGGAGGCCGAACGCGGACACGACCATCACCCTGGAGGGTGACTTCATCAGCACGGCGCAGACTTTCGACCGCGGCGTCGTCCCGTTGGGGGGCAACCTGCGCGCCCTGCCGCGCAGCCGCTTCATCGGCGAGCCGGGCCTGCCCCCGGCCCATGTCGACAACGCCCTCGGCCAGCTGCGGGTCGAGCACCGGTTCGACCAGGACTGGGTGCTGAACGTCGGCGCCCAGGTGCTCGGCGGGAACCTGTCGGGCTATGGCGTCGGCGCCATCGGCCTGCTACCGGATGGCCGGACCCAGCGGCGGACCCTGGAATGGCGGGACCTGACGTGGTCCGACCTCGACCTGCAGGCGAATCTCGCGGGCAAGTTCGACACCGGCCCGTTCCGCCACACGCTCCTGCTCGGGCTGGAATACGACAGCTACCGCTACCGGGAGGTGTTCAACCGCTCGAATGTGGCGACGAACCCGTTCCTCCTCGATCTGCTCGCGCCCCGTTACGGACAGCCGCTGCCGCCGATCACCGCGCGGGTCACGAATTTCCTGCAGAAGACGGAGAGCTATGCCGGCTTCGTGCAGGACCAGATCGACCTCACGCCCCGTCTCCACGCCCTGGTGGGCGTCAGGGTCGAGGACCTCGGGCTGGTCTCGACGAACAACCTGACCAAGGCCACCACCGGCCTGCAGGGCCTGGTGGCGACGCCGCGCTTCGGCCTGCTCTACGACCTCACCGACACGGTGGCGGTCTACGGCAACTACGCGCGCTCCTTCCGGCCCAATATCGGCACGGATCGCAGCGGCCGGCCCTTCGCGTTCGAGGCTGGCGAGGGCTACGAGGCCGGCGCGAAGGTCAGCCTCCTCGACGGCCGTCTCGATGCCACCGCCGCCCTGTTCGAGATCCGACGCTCCAACATCCTGAGCACCGATCCGGTCGACCCGAATTTCAGCGTGGCCACCGGCACGGTCCGCAGCCGCGGCTTCGACCTGACCGCCGCCGGCTACCTGGCCCCGGGCTGGCGCGTGATCGGGACCTACACGCGGGTCGACGCCACCGTCGCCCGCGACAACACCCTGCCGGTCGGCACGCGCATCGCCAACGTGCCCGCCAACAGCCTCGCGTTCCAGACCGTCTACGAGTTCCAGAGCGGCGACCTGAAGGGGCTCGGGCTCGGCGGCGGCCTCGACTTCGTCGGCCAGCGCGCCGCGGGAACGGCGCTTTCGACCTTCAACCTGCCGCAATACACGCTGGTCAACTTGATCTCGTACTATCAGATCGCACCGGGCGTGCGGATCTACCTGAACGTCAACAACGTGTTCGACGCGACGTTCTACGACCGCGCGTTCCAGAACCGCTACGCGACGCCGGGGCAGCCCCGCACGATCATCGGCGGCGTCGCCGCCCGGTTCTAAGGATCCGGCCCGAACCCTAGACCGCCGCCGCCCGCATCCAGCCGAGCCCCGCCTCGGTGCCGGCGGCGGGGTGGTACTCGCAGCCGACGAAGCCGGAATAGCCGACCGCCTCCAGGGCGGCGAAGATCGGGTCGAAGGCGATCGTGCCGGTCCCGGGCTCGTGCCGTCCGGGATCGTCGGCGATCTGGACATGGGCGATGAGCGGCGCGTGCGCCCGGATCAGCGCCGCCGGATCGTGGCCCAGGCAGACGCAGTGATAGGCGTCGAACAGCAGCTTGACGTTGTCGCGGCCGATCGCCCGGATCGCCTCGACCGCCACCAGCGGGTCGTCGATCACGTAGTCGGCGATCGAGCCGGGGCCGATCGGCTCCACGATCACCGTCATGCCGCGTGCCCCGGCGGCATCGGCCGCGAAGGCGAGGTTGTCGAGGTAGGTGTCCCAGAGCCGCGCCCGCTCAACCCCCGCGGGACGGACGCCCGCCATCGGGTGGACCATCCGGCAGCCGAGCTGCGCGACGTAGTCGAGGGTCGGCTCGATGGTGGAGCGATAGTACGCGACCCGGTCGGGCAGCGCCGCGAAGCCCTTCTCGCCCTTGGCGGCGTCCCCTGCCGGGAAGCCGGTCTGGACCAGCGGCACGCCCGCCCGTCCCAGCCAGCCCGCGACCTCCCGGGCCGGCGTCGCGAACAGGTTGGGATGCTCGACGGCACGGAACCCCGCCCGGGCTGCCGCCGCGAAGCGTTCGGAGAGCGGCAGCTCCGTGAACAGGAAACCGCAATGGCCGCTGAGACGGTCCTGGAAGGCACCGAGCTTCATGGTTCAGGCGCTCCCGCCGGTCTCGACCATCGCCCGCATCCGGTCCACCGCGGCATGGGGCGCGGTCAGGACCGGGACGTCCACGGCCTTGCGCACCGCCTCGGCCGCCCGGGAGGTGGAGAAATGCGCCAGCATGAGCGCGTCGCAATCGGCAAGCTCCGGTGCCCGCTCGGCGACCAGACGGTTGTGGGTGTCGGCGTCGCCGGCGCGCAGACGCGCCATCGCGTCGTCCACCAGGATCGTCCGCAGGCTCGCCGGACGTCCGGTCTCGGCGACGAATTCCTCGAACTCGTCCGTCATCGTGCCGACCGAGGGGCCGAAGGTCGCCAGCATGCCGATGCGCTCGCCGCGGGCGATGGCGGCACGGAACATCGCCTCGTTCGGCTTGAGCACCGGCACCGGCACGGTCTCGATCAGCCGGTCGATGGCCGGCCCGAAAGCCGAGCAGGTGATCAGGATGCCATCGGCGCCCATGTCGTGGCCGTAGCGGCCGAACCGCACGAAGCGCTCGATCATGGCCTCCGAGATCGCGGCCGGCTCCTTCGCCCGGTCCAGCGAGAGACCATCGTCGAGCAGGTTGACCGTCTCGGCCTCCGGCCAGTTCTCCGCGAAGGCGGTCTGGATCGGTGCCATGGCGACCGGTGTCGCGTGAAGGAGGACGATGCGGGGAGCCATGCCGTGTCCCGGGCTGGTCGAAGCGCCGGCCCGCGGCCGGTCGTGGTGTTGTAAGCGATTTCAAATGGGTAGCAAGATAGCGCAGGTCAGGTTCCGCGACGCCCGGGCGGAGCGGTGCTGGCGCGCAGAATCAACGCGGCGTCGATCTCGGTGAGGCGCACCACCGGCTTGCCCTGGATCCGAGCGATCAGGTGGTCGCCGGCGGCGTGCCCGATCTCGGCGGAGTGGATGCGGATCGTCGTGAGCGGCGGGTCCAGGAAGGGCGCGAAGTCGGAATCGTTGTGGCCGATCACCGACAGGTCTCCGGGGATGGAGAGCCCCCGCGCCCGGGCCTCGATCATCGCCCCGAAGGCGATCTGGTCGGTGCCGCAGATGATCGCGGTCGGCGGCTCTCCGCCGGCCAGCATCTGGCGGAATCCGTCGCGGCCGCCGCCGATCCCGTAGGAGATCTCGATGTCGTGCTCCGGAGCGAGACCGAGGCCGCGGGCAGCGAGCGCCGCCGCGATGCCCGTCACCCGGGCGCCGCCGCGATCGTTGTCCTTGCGCAGGCCCGAGATCACCCCGATCCGGCGATGCCCGAGATCCATCAGATAGTTGGCCGCCCGGGCCGCCGAGGCGGCGTTGTCGAAGCCCACGCAGGGGCGCTCGCGGGACAGGCTGAAGGTCTGCACCATCGGGATACCGGCGCGGGCGATCCGGGCATGGAGGTCCGGATGGTGGATGTCGCCGACCAGCATCAGCCCGTCGACGCCGCGCTCCAGCAGGAAGGTCGCCTCCCGCAGCTCGTCCTCCAGATCGTAGCCGGCATTGGCGGCGACCAGGGTGTAGCCTGCCTGCCGCAGCCGGTCCTGGAAGCTCGACAGGACACGCACGAAGGCTTCGTTCTCGATGTTGGGCACGACGGCGCCGACCGCCATGAACCGGCGCGTCGAGAGCGCCCGGGCCGCCCCGTTGGCGACGAAGCCGAGGTCCTGCGCGGCGCGCATCACGGCCTCCCGCTTGTCGGCCCGGACCCCGGCGAAGCCGTTGAGCACCCGGGAGACGGTGGCGGTGGAAACACCGGCGCGGCGGGCGACATCCCGCGCCACCGGGCCCCGGGATGGCGGGTCGAGAATGTCTCCAGGCAAAGCCCCGGTCTGCTCCCGCGTCGAAATCGTCTGCTTCCCTCAGCCAGCTTAGACGGTCGGCGCGATGCGCATCATCCCGGATCGACGGCATATCCGCAGCACGTCGATGCCAGACGCGGCCGGACCTGCGAACCGGCAGTATATTGACACCCCTCTCGCCTCCTGACTATCTGAAAGCGCTTTCAAGACAGCCGTGTATCGGGGCGGCCCGGAGGAGGATCCGATGGCGACGCTCGACCGGCCAGCGTCCGAGTTGAGAACGCCCGAGCGCGCGGCGCCAACCATCGGCGGCGCCGACGCGACGGCGGCGGGCATCGCCGCCCCGCAGGCGATCGTCACCAGCCTGAAGCGCAGCGACGCGGTCACGCCCTACCGGTTCCGCGACCTGCTGGCGCTCGACGATTTCGAGCGGCACGCACGCAAACGCCTACCGCCGATGATCTTTCAATACGTGGCCGGCGGGGTCGAGACCGGATCGGCCCTGGCGCAGAGCCGCGGTGCCTATGCCGATTACGCCCTTCTGCCCCGGCTGATGCGGGACACCTCAGGGCGCGACACCGCCACGACGCTGTTCGACCAGACCTACGCGGCGCCCTTCGGCATCGGTCCGCTGGGTGGCGCCGCCTTCATCGCCTACCGGGGCGACCTCGTCCTGGCCGAGGCGGCGCGGCGGATGAACCTGCCGATGTGTCTGAGCGCATCCTCGCTGATCAAGCTGGAGGACGTGTACGCCCAGAACCCGCAGGCTTGGTTCCAGGGCTACCTGCCGGGGGATCAGCACCGGATCGACCGTCTGCTCGACCGGGTCGAGGTCACGGGCTACCGGACCTTCGTGGTCACCGCCGATACGCCGACGCTGGGCAACCGGGAGCACAATACCCGCAGCGGCTTCTCCATGCCGATCAAGGTGACGCCCAAGGTGGCGTGGCAGAGCGCGACGCACCCGCGCTGGCTCCTGGGCACCGTCGCCCGGACCTTCCTCCAGCACGGGGCGCCGCATTTCGAGAACACCGAGGCGACGCGCGGACCGCCGATGATGTCGCAGGGGGCGGTGCGCAACACCATCGCCCGCGACCAGCTCTCGTGGAAGAACCTGGAGGCGATCCGCAAGCGCTGGTCCGGCAACCTGCTGGTGAAGGGGCTCCTGGCGCCGGAGGATGTCGAGATCGCCCGGTCGTGCGGCGTCGACGGCGTGATCCTCTCGACCCATGGCGGCCGCCAGCTCGACTACGCCGTCGCCCCCCTCCACGTGCTGCCGGAGATCGCCGCCCGGAAAGGCGGCCTGAAGATCATCGTCGACAGCGGCATCCGCCGGGGCACCGACGTGATGAAGGCCCTGGCGCTCGGCGCCGACTTCGTCCTGCTCGGCCGGCCCTTCATGTTCGCCGCGGCGCTGGGCGGGGTAGCGGGCGTCGAACTCGCCATGCAGATCCTCAAGGAGGAGCTCGACCGCGACATGGCGCTGATCGGCGTGAACCGCCTGTCGGAGCTGAACCCCGATTTCCTCCGCCGCGTCCCGCGGCGGGGCTGAGGCAGGGGCGCCGTTGGCCATGAGCGTCGTGCAGCCGCGGGGCTCACCGCCACCCTCGCCGCTCGCATCGCCGTACCCGATTGCAGCCGACCGTCACGGCGTGCGGGAAATAACCCGACATCCGGGACGCGGTCCGTTCCGAACGGGCCGCGTGACCGGACGGGCTCCGAGCGGCGCGCGGATCTGCTTTCCCGCACGGGAGAGGGGCCCTGCGCGTCGCGAGGTGAGAACAGGATCGCTGCCGTGTATCGTGGCCCCGCCACCGCGCGCAGCTGTCTATCCCTATCGATCGCGCGTTCTCCCACGCCGCACCGGGGACACCGTCGGCCGAGAGCGCTCTCCGGAGCCGCATCCCATGACCACCGAGACCGTCCCGCAGAAACCCGTCCTCTTGACCGGAGCCTCGGGCGCGCTCGGGCGCGTGCTGACCCGCGCCCTCGGCGAACAGGGGTGGGCCCTCCGGCTTACCGACCGCGCCCCCTTCCCCGACCCCCTGCCCGCGGGGGCGCGCTTCCAGCTTGCCGACCTGGAAGACGGGCCGGCGATCCTGCGGCTGGCCGAGGGCTGCGGCACGATCCTCCACTTTGGGGGGATCTCGGTGGAGCATCCGTTCGAGACGGTGATCGGCCCCAATATCCGCGGCCTCTACCACGTCTACGAGGCGGCCCGCCGCGAGGGCGCGCGGATGATCTTCGCCTCCTCGAACCACGCCATCGGGTTCCACCCGCGCTCCGCGGTGCTGGACGACGATTGCAGCCTCGCGCCGGACGGCTTCTACGGCCTGTCCAAGGCCTACGGCGAGCTTATGGGCGGCCTCTACCGCGACAAGCACGGGGTGGAGAGCGTCTTCCTGCGGATCGGCTCGTGCTTCCCGGAGCCCGCCGACGCCAGGATGCTGGCGACCTGGCTGTCCTACGCCGACCTGACCCGGCTGATCGCCCGCGCCACCCTGGCGCCGAGCCTCGGACCGGCCGGTTCGGTGGTGATCTGGGCCGCATCCAACAACAGCCGCATGACATGGTGGCGGCGGGACGGGCGCGCCGTGATCGGCTGGACCCCGCAAGACAGCGCGGATTCCTACGCCGCGGCCCTGGAAGGCAAGACCAGCGGCGACCCGGTGGTCGAGCGCTACCAGGGCGGCGGGTTCGCGGGGATCGATTATTCACGGGCGGCGCCACCGCGGTGACGGCGCCCAGGCTTCCGGGCGACGGCACGCCCATCCGGACGCCGCATCCTGATGAAGTCCGGGCGCGGAGCGTCCGGGAGCGGCCATCCGATCGGTGGATCGACAGTCGCCCACGCAACCCGATGGAACACGACATGGCAGACGCGCAAACGGTGACACGGCTGAAATGCGCCCTGGTGGTGCGCGGCGCCTTCGACGCGCATGTCATCCCGGCCTGCGAGGCCGCGGGTGGCCGGACGGCGATCCACTGGGCGCCGACCACCGTGATCATGAAGGCGCTCGCCGAGGGTGAGGCGGCCGACGCGGTGGTGGTTCTGTCGGACGCCATGGACCGGCTGATCGCGGAAGGCCGCGTGGAGCCGGAGAGCCGGGTCGATGTCGTCCGCTCGCGTTACGGCATCGCCGTCAAGGCGGGCGCTCCTCATCCGGACATCACGAGCGTCGAGGCGCTGAAACGCACCCTCGTGGAGGCGCGGTCCGTGGCTTATTCCCGGGCGGGGGCCAGCGGGATCTACTTCGCCGGCCTGCTGCCGCGGCTCGGCCTCGCCGACGCGGTCAACGCTCGGGCGACCATCATCCCGCAGGGGTTCACCGCCGAGAAGCTCGTCTCCGGTGAGGCGGACATCGCGGTCCAGCAGATCAGCGAGCTGATGGTGGTGCCGGGGATCGCGGTGGTCGGCCCCTTCCCCGAGCCGGTGCAGGAGGTGACGACCTTCGCGGCCGCGATCCTGCGCGATGCGACCGATCGGGCCGGCGCCGCCCGGTTCCTGGCCGGCCTGACGACGCCGGCGGCGGCTGCGGCGTACCGGGCGAGCGGGCTGGAGCCCGCCTTCTGAAACGCACGACGCGGCCGGATCCAGTCAAGCTCTTGATTATCGTTGGCACACCTTGCCCCGGAGCGCAGGGGGGGGCCGGATGAACGTCTCGCTGCCCGGGGCCATCCCGAGGCCATGGAGCCTGGAACCGAAGCGCAGCCGATACGGGCCGCGAAAGGCATGCGAGTGACTGTGCGCGCGACCCGGTCCGACGCGATCAGGACAGCGTCGCCGAGGCCTGCGCGGCGGGCGCCACCGCGACGGCCTGTTCGACGCGTTCCGGATGCCGGCATCCCATCCCCGAACGGCGCCTGGACAGTGGGACGTCGGACCGCCCGTGCGCCCCCACTCGCACGCGCACGGGATCGACTCTGTCGCGGACGGCGCGGCTCTCCTGATCGTCCGCATCCGGCACGGGCGGCGGGATCGGGAACGCGCCCCCGCCTGACGCCTGCGGCGACGGCTCTCTCGGCCGCGACGGGCTTCCTGGGGTTCGCGACCGCAAAAAAGTCCTTATGCTCGTGCTGTCCGGACGCCCAATCCCGTCCGACCGGATCGCCCCACTCATGCTGAAGACAGCCTTCGTTGCCGCCCGCGACCGTCAGCGGCTGTCCGAGATCGCCACGATCCTGATCGGCTTCGGCGTCACCCGCGTCGTGGACCGGCTCGGCCTGCGCTACCTGCCGCTGGTGCCGCGCCGTCAGCCCCGGGTCGACGTCACCCGCCTGTCCGAGCCCGAGCGGCTGCGCCGGGCGATCGAGGCGCTCGGGCCGACCTTCATCAAGTTCGGGCAGGTCCTGGCCAGCCGGCCGGATCTCCTGTCGCCGGCCTGGACCGAGGAACTGCAGAAGCTCCACAGCCAGGTCGTCCCGGTGACGTGGGAGCAGATCGGCCCGCAGCTCGAACTCGATCTCGGCGGCTCGCCCTTCGAGGTCTTCGCCGAGTTCGACACCAACCCCATCGCCTCAGCCTCGATCGCCCAGGTCTACCGGGCACGGCTGCACTCCGGCGAGGACGTGATCGTCAAGGTGCTGCGACCGAACCTGCGCAAGATCATCGAGGCGGACCTGCGTCTGATGGCGCACGGCGCCCGCATCGTCGAGAACGAGTGGCCCGACATGGCCCGCTACCAGCCGCGGGAGCAGATGCGCCATCTGGCCGACGGGCTGAACGGCGAGCTCGACCTCTTGAACGAGGCCCGCAACTGCGAGCTGCTGGCCCAGATCTTCGAGGACCGCGACGACATCGTCTTCCCGAAGATCCACTGGGAATACTGCTCCGAGCGCGTGCTGGTGCAGGACTTCATCCACGGCATCCCGCCCAACGACGAGGCGGCCCTGCGCGCGGCGGGCATCGACAAGAAGCTGCTCGCCCAGAAGGGCACCGACGCGTTCCTGCAGATGGCGCTGATCGAGGGCGTGTTCCACGCCGATCCGCACCCCGGCAATATGCTGGCCCTGCCCGGCAACAAGATCGGCTTCATCGATTTCGGCATCATCGGCCGGCTGTCGCAGCGGCGGCGCTCGCAGCTGCTCGTGCTGATCGGCGCCATGCTCAAGCAGGATGCCGACGGCCTCATGGCCGTGCTCCTCGACTGGACCGGCACCAGCAACCCGGACCTGACCCGCCTCCAGGTCTCGGCCCAGTCCTTCGTGGAGAGCCACTCGTCGATTCCGCTGAATCTCGGACTGGTGCTCACCGACTTCATGAACATGGCCCGCGAGAACGACCTCGCCATGCCCACCGACCTCGCCATCCTGTTCAAGGGGCTGGTGACCGCCGACGGCGTGATGCGCCACCTCGACCCGAACTTCGACCTGTTCGCCGCCGCCGGTCCCACGGTGCGCGCCAGCATGCAGACGCAGTTCTCGCTCTCGGCCCTCAAGCAGAAGGCCGAGGCTCTGGGCGTGGGTCTGTATGGCGCCGCCTCGGAGCTGCCGACCCTGATCCACCTGATGCTGGTGCGCCTCAAGCAGGGGCGCGTCACCGTCGAGATCGAGGTGAAGGGCCTCGACAAGGTCACCCGCGGCATCGAGCGCGCCGCCGCGCGGGTCGCCGTGGCCCTGGTGGTTGCGGCCTTCGCCACCCAGCTCGCGCCCCGGCTGATCGACCTCGGCACCCCCGTCTTCGTCTCGATCGGATTAATTATTTTCATTCTGGGGATCGGCTGGCTCGTGCTGCTGATGCGAAATAAGTAACCGTCTTCGCGCCTGCACTCGGCGATTAAAACCGTCTCACCTGCGACCGAATACCGTACTCGTTTGATTATCCCGCGCGCCATGCTAGCGTGACACGTCCAGCGATTCGCTTGGCTGCGAGTGGCCAGACGGCACCAGAAGCGGTTCAGACCGCCAGTGCCGCTCGGGCTCCGACTTCGCGTCGCCGCGCCGCGTGATCGGGAGACCTCCGGCGGTGCGCCTTGCACGGGCGCCCCGTCGCGACGACGAGGGGGGAAGGCGGGCGATGGATGCGGACATCGTACGGCCGCGGATCGACGGGGTGGAGTGCCACGTCGAGACGCTCGAAGCGGAGAACATCCGCCTGCGCCACTTGCTCTCCCAGGCCACAACGCAGGCGGACCGGGAACGGCAGCGGAGCCGGCGGCTCGGTCGGATCGTCGAAGCGGCGAGCCGTGTCGAAGCCGGGCGCCTGGCGGCCGAATGGATTGCGACGCCGCACAGGCCGACATTCCGGGGAACTTCCGGGCTCGGCTCGGCGATGGCACCACGCGCCACCGACCGGCTGCTCCCGTCGGGGTCACAGCAAGCCACAAACGATTTCCTGGAACTGCTGGACCGTGACGGGTGCCTGATCACCGCCAGCGAGGACGGCCCGGCCCTGTCCGCCGCCGCGGACGAGGCGGAGGCGATCGGCCGGCCCTGGATCGAGGCCTGGACGCGCGCCGAGGATCGGGAGGCCGTGGCCGCGGCCCTGGACCGGGCGCGGATCGGACGCCCGAGCCGGTTTCAGGCCCAGTCGGAGACCGGCGGCACGATCCGGTGGTGGGACGTGGCCGTCACGCCGATCGGCGCGGCACCGGACCGGCCCGAGCGCATCCTGGCCGTGTCACGCGATATCACCGAGTTGAAGCTGACCGAGGCGAACCAGACGCTGCTGATGCAGGAACTCGCCCATCGGATGAAGAACACGATGGCCATGGTCCAGGCCGTCGCCACGCAGACGATGCGCAACGCGCCCTCGCTGGAGGCGGCCGGCGAGGCCTTGGCCGCGCGGCTTCTGGCCCTGGCCAAGGCCCACGACGTCCTGCTGCAGGGCTCCTTCGCCCGGGCTTCACTGACGGGCCTGGTCGAGGGGGCCGTGTCCCTCCACGGGGACGGCGTGGCGGGCCGCTTCCGCATCGCCGGCCCCGATCTGACGCTCGGCCCGCGGCACGGCATGACCCTGGCGCTGATGCTGCACGAGCTCGGGACCAACGCGGCCAAGTACGGCGCGCTGTCGGTGGCCGCAGGCTGGGTCCGCATCACCTGGAACGTCGCGGAGGCGGCGGGCGGGCAGACGCTCCGGTTCCGGTGGGAGGAGAGCGGCGGACCGCCCGTCACGCCTCCGACCCGGACGGGCTTCGGCACCCGTCTCATCGCCCGCAGCCTCGCCCACAGCTTCGGCGGGACCGCCCACCTGAGCTATCCCCGCGAGGGCGCGGTGCTGACCTTCGAGGCGCCCCTCGACGCCGTGATGGCGGCCTGATCCGGACTTTGGTGCCCGGCGCTAGGCGCTGAGCCGGGTCTGCGCCCGCAGGTCCCGGAGGGCCGCGATCGTCCGGTCGCGCAGGGTTCTGAGGTCGATCAGCGATCCAGTCAGATCGTCGCCGGCCTTGGCGGATTCCTCGAGGCCGCGGCAGGCCCGGGACAGCTCGGCGCAGCCGAGCATGCCCGACATCGAGACCAGCGTATGCGCCTCGCGGCCGTAATCGTCATTGGCGCGATCCGGCCCCTCGAAGGCGGTGGTGAGACTGACGACGAACCGGTCGAGGAGGCCGACGAGCTTCTCCGCGCCGATGACGGCCGTGAGTTCATCGAGCGCGTCCCGGTCCACCAGGGAGTGCGACACCGTCCGTCTCCAATTGCGGATGCGTCGCAGCAATCAAGAAGCGCGCAACCAGGTCGTTGGCCAGAGGCCAGACTTGCACAGACATGTTTACACCGGCCTGCGTCAGCTTTTCAACAAAGCGTGACCGGTTGGCGCCCTCATCGGGACGGGTCCCGGCGCGCCGGTCGGCGCGAGGCGGCCGCCCAGTCGACTGAGAAGCGCTCCGGGCGCGGCGCAACCCACATTGGCACGACCGTGCGCCGCGCGTTGCGAATCAGTTCGGGCTCTCCTAGCCTCGGGAACTGTCGCGCTGGCATCGGGAGGGAGCTGCATGAGTGCTCTGTTTGCCGTCCTCCCCGCAGGACTTGACCGCGCCCCCGTGCGGGTCGGCTAAACGCTTCCCGCTTTCGCCCGGCCCCGCTGCCCGGCGCTCCTGAATACACGCCCGTCTCATTTCGCCGGCGCGCATCCTTCGCAATGGTGCGCCCGCGTCTCTCGGAGCCGACGCCTGCCCGCGTCGGGCACATGCATGTCTCTGTCCTCGCCCCGGCAGGCGGACGCGGTCCGTCGCGTCCTGGCCTTCGTCGTCCGCAGCTGGCACAGGCGCTGGCCCCTCGTCGCCGGTCTTACCGGCGCGATCACGCCCGCCACCCTGGCGGAAGTGTTGCTGCCGCTCTACGCGGGCCGCTTGGTCGACGCCCTTTCGGGAGCGAGCGCCGCGCAGCACTGGAGGCGGCGTGGCCCGCCTTCCTGGCGATGACCGGGCTCGGCCTCGCCACCGCGGTGCTGCGGCACGTCGCGTGGAGCCTGGTGGTGCCGCTCTCACTGCACACCATGAGCGACATCGTCCGCAACGGCTTCGGCCGGGTCCAGCGCTTCTCCCCGGAGTGGCACGCCAACACCTTCTCGGGCTCCACGGTCCGGAAGATCTCCCGCGGCATGTGTGCGATCGACGGACAGGACATGGCGTCGGCGAGCCAAGCGCGCCTGCGGGCTCAGGTCGCCATCGTGCCCCAGGAACCGGTGCTGTTCCACCGCTCCCTGGCCGAGAACATCGCCTATGCCCGCCCCGGCGCCTCGGCGCAGGAGATCGAGCGGGCGGCGCATCTCGCGAACGCGCACGCCTTCATCGGGCGGCTGCCCAAGGGCTACGCCACGCTGGCAGGCGAGCGCGGGGTCAAGCTCTCGGGCGGCGAGCGCCAGCGCGTGGCGCTCGCCCGCGCCTTCCTGGCGGATATCCTGATCCTCGACGAGGCGACCTCGAGTTTGGATTCGGTATCCGAGGCGCTGGTGCAGGAGGCCATGATCCGACTGATGCGCGGGCGCACCGCCATCGTCATCGCCCATCGGCTGTCGACGGTGCGGGCCCTCGACCGCATCCTCGTCTTCGACTGCGGCCGCATCGTCGAGGACGGCCCCCACGCCACCCTGAAGCGTCGCCCGAACGGGGCGTATCGGGCCCTGTTCGAGCGGCAATCCGTACTGGCGGAGGGCGTGTGAGGATCCTGTTCGTCTGCGGCCGGGCGCGCGCCCGCAGCCCGACCGCAGAGCAGATCTTCGCGCGCGTCCCTGGGATCGAGACGGCCAGCGCCGGCGTGTCGCCCGACGCCGACGAGCCGGTGGACGTCGACCATCTTGCCTGGGCCGAGATTGTCGTCGTCATGGAGCCCGCGCACCGGCGCAAGCTGATGCGGCGCTTCGGGGCACATCTGCGCGGGGTCCGCCTCGTCTGCCTCGATATCCCCGACGCCTACGCGTTCATGGCGCCCGCGTTGGTCCGCCTGCTGGAAGCGCGCGCGGGCCGCTTCCTGCCGCGCTGAGCGCGCGCCGCGGAGGAACCCGCGACGCCGCCGAGGGATCGCCATCGCCGTCCGATGTCCGATGCCGGCAGCCGCATTGCCGTTTTTTAATCTTGCGGACATGCCACCAAATCATCGCCGGTCTATTATCTGAACACGGAATGAATAAGGCCAATGCAGATGAAGGCCTTGTCTCCGGTAATAGAGGGATATTTCATTATGTCCTACCATAAATCCATGGTTGCGGCCCTCGTGCTCACCACAATCGTCGGCGGAACGGCCTACGCGGCGGAGCAGGCGGCCCAGCACAACGGCACGCAGGTCAGCGCGAGCCAGACCGCGATCGACAAGGATGTCGGCAAGCTCTCGAAGGACGGCGCGCAGGGCTTCAGGGATCTCCAGCTTACCCGCCTCGCGATCTTCGAGGCCAATCCCGGCCAGGCCAAGGACATGATCGCCAAGGCTCAGGCGGCCTTCGCGAAGGCCAAGTCCGACGACGCGGTGTTCACCAAGGCCGAGGCCGAGCTCAAGTCGCCGGCCGACATGGCCGCTCACAAGGCGACCGCGCCGGGGGACAAGGCCGGAGCCAAGCCGGCTTCCAGGGAGCAGGTCGCCTGGGTGCCTGTCGACGCGCAGCTGACCTTGGGCGACGATTTCGTGGCCACGCCCACCAAGGCCTCGGCGGTGACCGAGGCGAACAAGAACCTCGCACAGGGTGACCAGAAAGGCGCCTTGGAGAAGCTCAAGCTCGCCCATGTCGACGTCAACTTCACGATGGCAGTCCTGCCGCTGAACACGACCATCGCAAATGTCGACCAGGCGGCGGCGCTGATCGGACAGGGCAAGTATTACGAAGCGAATGCGGCTCTGAAGACAGCCCAGGACAACATGCGCTTCGACGTCATCAATGCGGTCGCGGTGCCCCAGAAGGCGACCGCCGCCGCGGCCGACAAGGGCGCGCCGCAGGCCACGGGCACGACCGCGGGTGCCAAGACCGGCCAGTGAACGACCGCTGATGATGGCCGCGCCCGATGGATCTCAGGCGCGGCCCGGTCGGCACGAACACGGGAGGGTCGCGTGCGGCGATTCTGGATCTCGACCGTCCTGGGACTCGAACTGCTCCTCGGCGGAACCCTGACGGCGTCCGCGCGGGCGTCGGGGGTTCCGGACTTCAATATCCGGGCGATCTGCGCGCCGGAGCACCGGGTGGGATCCAGCGCCGTCGATCGGGCGAGCTACCGGGGTTGCCTGTCCGACGAGGCTGCCGCGCGGCGCACCCTGATCAGGCGCTGGGCCACGTTCGACGTGGCGGAGCGCCGGATCTGTGCGGCGGAGAGCCAGATCGGCGGCGCCCCATCCTACGTGGCGATGCTGACCTGCCTGCAGCTCGGGAGCGACGCGCTGCCGGTCAACCCGTCGGGTCCGCCCTGAGACGACGGCATCCGCGCGACGCCCGCCTGCACGCGCCATGTCGACGCCGCGACGGATCGCACGTCCGTGATCCACGCATGAGGAACCAGCGACATCTCCAAGACGTCCTGCACTATCGATTGAATGGAGGAGGCATCATGTTCAAGACTACGGCACGCGCTGCTCTTTGCCTGGCTTGCGTCTGGTCTATCACGCCCGCTCTGGCGGCCCCGAAGGAGATGCCCCAGGGCAAGCGTGATGAGATGTCGATGAAGGACACCAAGCACGAGGTGGCGATGCAGCGGAAGGAGAATAAGGAAGCCAACAAGAACGTCGACAGCCTGATCACGAACCGCAAGTGAGCGGTCGCGTTCCCGTAGACGACTGACTGTCTTGCTACCGAGAGGAACACCGGACGCGGTGCTCCTCTCCCGGCGGTACCGGGGCTGGCTCGGGACGGCTCGCGCGCGGGGCACTCGGCATCGCGGCCCGCGTGCGGTCTTCGAGTGGTCACCGGGCCGGGCCTTGGCTTAGGGATGGGTCCGGGCGCGCACGGCGCCGCCGCAGGAGCCAGCGCCATGCCCGGTCGGACTTCGTCGTGACGGCCTACAGCCTGCGCGCCCGGCTGCTCGCGCTCTGGGTCCTGCTGCTCGCCTCCGCGGCTGCGACCGCCTACCTGATGTTCGGCGTGTACAATCAATCGACCGGCGTCCAGGTGGCGCAGGCCGATCTCGCGGTCGGGCGCGCCTGCCGCGAGATCATCGACCGCTACGCCGCCCTGGTCCGCGCCCGCGGCCGCGGAATCACAGAGGGCGACCGCGTCGGCACCGTGTCCGCCGCGCTGGCGCGCTTCCCCGGCATCGAGGGCGGGATCTGGAGCGCCTCGGGCAAGTCCGTGGCCTACGCCTATCCGACCTACGAGGGGACCGGACCGAAGACCGACCTTCCGGCGGCCGAGCACGACGCCATCGCGGCATTGAACGCCCAGGCCCTGCGCGTCGACCACGCGGTCTCAGACCGCCGGCCGAGCCGGACCCAGGTGCTGATGCTTCAGGCCTGCCCCCTGCACGGGCCGGAGGCCGGCCTCACCGCGTGGGCGATGGCGCGGGCGCATGTCAACGACGGCCCGACCTACACGCGCTTCCTCGCCGGGCTCGGCTTCCTGGCCGCGACCGTGCTCGGATCGGCGGCCTTCCTGGGCTGGTTCCTGTACGGCTTCTCCGGGCGGATCGCCCGCCTGGAAGCGGCACTCGCAGCGCCGCGCCCGGACGGCGAGGATCTGCCGCATCTCGACCGCACCGGCGAGCGGGAGCTCGACCGGCTGGTGGACGCCCTCAACGCCGCAGGCGGTCGGCTGCGGGAGGCGCAGTCCCGCATCGTGGCGACCGAGCGCTTGGCCGCGGTCGGCCGGCTGGCGGCGAGCATCGCCCATGAGATCCGCAATCCCATCGCGGCGATGCGGCTGAAGGCCGAGAACGCCCTGGTCAGCGGCGATCCGCACCGCGCCGCCTCCGCCCTCGAGACGGTGCTCGGCCAGATCGCCCGGGTCGACACTTTGCTGCGCGATCTCCTCAACCTGACGCAGGCGCGGGCGCTCAACCGGACTCCCACGCCGGTGGCGCCCCTCCTGGCGGAATGCGCGCATCTGCACGAGGATCTGGCGCACGCGCGCTCCGTTCGGGTCGCGATCGCCGCCGACGGACTGCCCGCCACGGACCATCCGCATCTCGACCGGGCGCAGATCACCCGGGCCCTCGACAACCTGCTGCTGAACGCCCTGCAGCACGCGCCGCCGGGCGGCCGGATCCGCCTCGGGGCCGAACGGCTCACGGCCGACGGCGCCTTGCGGCTGCGCCTCAGCGTCACCGATACCGGCGCCGGCATCGATCCGACGATTCGCGCCAGCCTGTTCGAGCCCTTCGTCACCAGCCGGCCCGACGGCACCGGCCTCGGCCTCGCGATCGTCCGCGAGATCGCCCTGGCGCATCGCGGCGAGGCCAGGCTGGTCGCGGACGCCCCCGAGACCACCTTTGTCCTGGATCTGCCATGGCAACCATCCTGATCGTCGACGACGACATAGCCCTGCGCGACGGGCTCGCCGAGACGGTGACCGATCTCGGACATACACCGGTCCCGGTCGCGTCCGGCTCGGAGGCGCTGGCGCGGCTGCACGAGGGGCCGGTGGCGGCGGTGCTCCTCGACCTGCGCATGCCCGGCGACCTCGACGGCATGGCCACGCTGGAGCGGATCCGTGCCCTGCCGGAGCCCCCGCCCGTGACGGTGCTGACCGCCTTCGCGAGCCCGGCCAACACCATCGAGGCGATGCGCCTCGGCGCGCACGACCACCTCACCAAGCCGATCGGCCGCGCGGACCTCGCCGCGGTGCTCGACGCGATGCTGCGCGAGGCCCGGGTCGATCCGGGCAGCGCCGCCCCGCCGCCGGAGCATCCGGTTCTGATCGGATCGAGCGCGGGCATGCGGAAGATCCAGAAGACCATCGGCCTCGTCGCCGACAGCGCGTCGACGATCCTGATCCAGGGCGAGACCGGCACCGGCAAGGAAGAGGTCGCCCGGGCCCTGCACGCCTTCTCGCGGCGCCGCGCGCGGCCGTTCATCCCGGTGAACTGCGCGGCGATCCCGGCCGATGCCCTGGAGAGCGCGCTGTTCGGCCATGTCCGGGGGGCCTTCGCGGGCGCGATCGCGGACCGCGCCGGCGCCTTCCACGAGGCCGAGGGCGGCACCCTGTTCCTGGACGAGATCGGCGACATGCCGGCGGCGATGCAGGCCAAGATCCTGCGGGTGATCCAGGATTGCGTCGTGACCCCGCTGGGGGGGCGGTCCACCCGGGTCGATGTCCGCCTCGTGGCGGCGACGCATCGCGACCTGCCGCAGCTGGTCGCCGAGGGTCGGTTCCGGGCCGATCTGTTCTACCGGCTGAACGTCGTACCGATCACCCTGCCGCCCCTGCGTGAGCGCCTCGCCGACATCGTGCCCCTGGCCGAGCATTTCCTCGTGCCCTCGGGCAAGCGCCTCAGCGGCGGAGCCGCCTCGCGCCTGCTGGCCTACGAATGGCCCGGCAACGTCCGGGAGTTGCGCAACGTCGTGGAGCGGGCGGCCATGCTGGTGCGCGGTGGCGCCATCGCGGCCGAAGCGATCGACCTGCCGGCGGCGCGGACCGACCGGCGTGGCGGCGATACGGCGGACAGCTGGCTGGCCGGGGATCTGCCCGGCGCCGTCGCCCGCCTGGAGCGGACCATGATCGCCGCCGCGCTCCGCGAAGCCGACGGCAACCGCGCCCGCGCCGCCCGCCGCCTCGGCATCCAGCGGCAGCTCCTCTACGCCAAGATCGAGCGCTATGGCCTCGCTGCGCCAGGGGCCGATCTGTCGGAAGAGACGACAGAAGCTGTCGGGAATCCGGACGCTGCGCGGGACATCGACCCGAGCTGACGCCTCTGGGACCGGAGAAGCGTTCACATCCGGCGTGAGGACTGCCGCGGCCGGGAACCGTTGGCACGCGCGGGCGTCGAGCCCCGCATGCGACGGCGCGGCCCGGATCGGGACCGGGCCATTCGTCGATCGGGGGATCGCGGCGGGATGGACAGGATCGAGACAGGCGCGGGCGCGCGCAGCGCCCGGACTACCTCCGCGAAGGCTTTGCGCGGCCTCGACGCGCTCAACTTTTTCCTCGCGGACGTGCGTGACGGCCTCGGCCCCTACCTCGCCATCTACCTGATCGCCGTGCGCGGTCCCGACGAGGGCTGGAACGAGGCCACCACCGGCCTCGTGATGACCATTGCGGGGATCCTCGGCCTCGTAGCGCAGACGCCGGCCGGGGCGCTGATCGACGCCACCAACCACAAGCGCGCGGTGGTGATCGGTGGTGCCATCGCGGTGACGGCGAGCTGCCTCGTCCTGCCGTTCATCACCAACTTCTACCTCGTCACCGCCACCCAATCGATCGCCCACGTCGCCGGCACGATCTTCCCTCCGGCGCTCGCCGCGATCACCCTCGGCCTCGTCGGCCCGAAAATGTTCGCCAAGCGGATCGGCCGCAACGAAGGCTTCAACCATGCCGGCAACGCGGTCTCCGCCGCGCTGGCGGGCGGTCTGGCCTATTTCTTCGGGCCCGTGGTCGTGTTCTGGCTGATGGGCATCCTGGCGGCGCTCTCGATCGGCGCCATGCTGATGGTGCCGGCTGACGCCATCGACAACGACCTCGCCCGGGGCATGACCGAGGAGGAGGAGCAGGCGCAGGAGAAGCCCTCGGGCCTCGCCACCCTGCTGCAGAACCGGGCGCTGCTCCTGTTCGCCGTGCTCTGCGCGATCTTCCACCTCGCCAACGCGGCGATGCTGACCTCGGTGGGCCAGCTCCTGACGCACCTGTCGGGCAAAGACCACGCGACGTCGCTGATCGCGGTCTGCATCGTGGCGGCGCAATGCGTGATGGTGCCGGTGGCGATCTTCGTGGGCGCCAAGGCCGACGTGATAGGCCGCAAGCCGATCTTCCTGACCGCTTTCGGGATCCTGGCGCTGCGCGGCGTGCTCTACACCCTGTCGGACAACCCGTTCTGGCTGGTGGGCGTGCAGCTCCTCGACGGGATCGGCGCCGGCGTCTACGGCGCGCTGTTTCCGATCGTGGTGGCCGACCTGACCCGCGGTGGCGGCCGGTTCAACGCGGCCCAGGGCGCCGTGGCCACGGCTCAGGGAATTGGCGCCTCGTTGAGCGCCACGCTCGCCGGCGTCATCATCGTGTCCGCCGGCTATTCCACCGCCTTCCTGGCGCTGGCGGCCATCGCGGCGCTCGGCTTCGTCCTGTACTTCGCACTGATGCCCGAGACCCGTGGCGCGGTGCGCGCGGGCAGCGAGCCCGAGAGCGGCGGGGGCAGGACCCCGGCTGTGCCGGTGCGCGCCTGAACGCGGCGCTTCGACCCCGAAGCCACGACGGCTTCTGCCGTCCGTGTCGATGCCTGGCGCCGCAGGCGAAGCCGAAAGCGGCGCCGTTCCTGTCGGCCGGGCCTTACGACACCGCGGCCAGCTCCGGCGCAGCCGTCGCCGTAGCCGGGTCGGTCGCCTCCGGCGGGGTTTTCCGCGAGACGTAGTAGATGTCGACGGCGCGCCAGAAAGCCCCCTGCTCCTCCACCGAGCGGCGGGCGAGGGACGCCTCAAGGATCGACATCGCGGCCCGTGCGGGCTCGCTCCGCTCGAGTTCCTCGAGCAGGCCGGCGAGATTCAGCATGGGGCTTACCTCCGAGCGGACAACAACCCCAACTAACGCCCGAGCGGGCGTAACGATCCGCCGCGCCCTGCATGTCCGAGCCCTGCATGATCCTTGCCTCGGACCGAGGCGCGGCTACCATCCCCGCGTCGAGTCCGACTCGTCCTCCCGTCCACCATCGAGGATTTCCGATGTTCTCCTGCCGAAGCGGTGCGGCCCTACCCCTGCGCGGAGCGATCTTCGCCCTGGCCCTGGCCGGCGGATTCGGGGCGGCTCCCCTCGGCGCCCGCGAGATGCCCGAGTCCGGCACCGCCGCAGCGGTGAAGAAGCCGAACGTCGTGATCCTCGCCACCGGCGGCACGATCGCCGGCGCCGGCGCCGATGCCGCCAACAGCGCCACGTACACGGCCGCGAAGGTGCCAGTCGACAAGCTGATCGCGGCCGTGCCGCAGGTGAACACCATCGCCAATGTCCGCGGCGAGCAGGTCTTCCAGATCGCCTCCGAGAGCTTCACCGACGCCCAGCTCGTCCAGCTCGGCAAGCGCGTGTCCCAGCTTCTGAAGCAGGATGACGTCGACGGCGTCGTCATCACCCACGGGACCGACACCCTGGAGGAGACCGCGTTCTTCCTCGATCTCGTGGTGAAGAGCGACAAGCCGATCGTGGTAGTCGGCTCGATGCGGCCGGGCACGGCGATCTCGGCGGACGGTGCCCTCAACCTGCTCGACGCCGTCACGGTCGCCGCCAGCAAGGGGGCGGTCGGCCAGGGCGTCACCGTGACGATGAACGACTACATCCAGTCCGGCCGCGACGTGAACAAGCGGACCAACATCGTGCCCA
This sequence comes from Methylobacterium sp. UNCCL125, assembly GCF_900116795.1. NCBI lineage: Bacteria > Pseudomonadati > Pseudomonadota > Alphaproteobacteria > Hyphomicrobiales > Methylobacteriaceae > Methylobacterium > Methylobacterium sp. UNCCL125. The sequence continues at coordinate 82,173 of NZ_FPBW01000024.1, forward strand.
GCGCCTTCTACAGCCAATGGGGGCCGCTCGGCATGGTCGTCGAGGGCAAGACCTACTTCTTCCGCTCGCTCACGAAGCGGCACAACATGAGCTCCGAATTCGACATCGACCAGATCGACAGCCTGCCGCTGGTCGGCATCGTCTACGGCTCGGGCAACATGATCCCGGGCGTTTACGATGCCGAGGTCCAGGCGGGCGCCAAGGCGATCGTCAACGCCGGCACCGGCAACGGCTCGGTCCCCGGCTACCTTGTCGACAAGCTCAAGGACATCCGCTCCAAGGGGACGCTCGTGATCCGTTCCTCACGGGTGCCGGACGGATTCGTTCTGCGCAACGCCGAGCAGCCCGACGACAAGTACGACTGGGTGGTCGCCCACGATCTGAACCCCGCCAAGGCCAAGGTCCTGGCGGCCGTGGCGCTTACCAAGACGACCGACACCAAGGAGTTGCAGCGCATCTTCTGGGAGTATTGAGGGTCGGCGACGGACGCGTGCCGCCCGGGTCGCAGGCGCGGATTCCGGCGCCGCTGCAACCCGGGCGGTCCCATCAGCTGCGCCTCATTCTGAGGTGCGGCGACGTCGTCTCGCAGGAGCGCTCAGGCGAGCCGCCCGATGCCTGGAGCGCCCCGGCGCCTCAGGATGAGGCCGTGAATTGGACGCCGGCTCCCGAAATGGCCGGGCGCTCCCGCGCGCCGCCCGGGTTACATCCCGCGGTGCACTCCTTAGATACCAGCCACCGACGCGGCCGCCGGACCGAGCCCGAATCACGGCCTCAGCCCCGCGCCCATCGGCACCGAGCCTGGAGGAACGAGAATGACCGAGCTTCATCCCGAGGTCGCGGCGGTCACCGAGCGCGTCGTGGCGCGCTCCCGCGAGACCCGGCGCGCCTATCTCGATCTGATCGCCCGTGAGCGCGAGTCGGGGGTCCGGCGCGGCAAGCTCGCCTGCGGCAACCTCGCCCACGGCTTCGCGGCCTCCGGTGAGGACAAGGCGGCGATCCGCGACGAGCGGACGGTGATGAACATCGGCATCGTCACCGCCTATAACGACATGCTCTCGGCTCATCAGCCCTACGGGCGCTATCCGGACCAGATCAAGCTGTTCGCCCGGGAGCGCGGGGCCACCGCGCAGGTGGCGGGCGGGACGCCGGCCATGTGCGATGGCGTCACCCAGGGGCAGACCGGCATGGAGCTGTCGCTGTTCTCCCGGGACACGATCGCCCTGTCCACCGCGGTGGCCCTGAGCCACGGCATGTTCGACGGCGCGGCGCTCCTCGGCATCTGCGACAAGATCGTGCCGGGCCTGCTGATCGGCGCGTTGCGCTTCGGCCACCTGCCGACGATCCTGATCCCGGCCGGGCCCATGCCCTCCGGCCTCGCCAACAAGGAGAAGCAGCGGATCCGCCAGCTCTACGCCGAGGGCAAGGTCGGCCGCGCGGAACTGCTCGAATCCGAGTCGGCCTCCTACCACGGCGCCGGGACCTGCACGTTCTACGGCACAGCCAACTCGAACCAGATGATGATGGACATGATGGGCCTGCACATGCCCGGCGCGTCCTTCATCAATCCCGGCACCAAGCTGCGCCAGGCCGTGACCCGGGCGGCGATCCACCGGCTCACCGAGATCGGCGCAGCCGGCAACGATTACCGGCCGCTCGGCCTGTGCGTCGACGAGAAGGCGATCGTGAACGCCGCGGTCGGCCTGCTCGCCACCGGCGGCTCGACCAACCACGCGATCCATCTGCCGGCCATCGCCCGCGCCGCCGGCATCGTGATCGACTGGGCGGATATCGATCGCCTCTCCAGCGCGGTTCCGCTGATCGCCCGCGTCTATCCGAACGGCTCCGGCGACGTGAACCACTTCCACGCGGCCGGCGGCATGAGCTTCGTCATGGCCGCGCTGCTGGATGCCGGCCTGCTGCACGACGACATCCTCACCGTGGCGGGCCAGTCGCTGCGCGACCACGCCCGCGATCCGAAGCTCGCCGGCGAGGAGTTGGTCTTCGAGGACGCCGTGCCGGAGAGCCTCGACGACGCGATGCTCCGCCGGCCCGCGAACCCGTTCCAGCCGGATGGCGGCATGCGGCTGGTGAAGGGCAATCTCGGCCGGGCGACGTTCAAGACCAGCGCCGTGGAGAAGCACCGCCGGACCATCGAGGCACCGGCCCGGGTCTTTTCGGATCAGGACGATGTGCTCAAAGCCTTCAAGGCCGGCGAGCTGGAGCGGGACGTCGTGGTGGTGGTCCGCTTCCAGGGCCCGAAGGCCAACGGCATGCCGGAGCTGCACAAGCTCACCCCGCCGCTGGGCGTGCTGCAGGACCGCGGCCACAAGGTCGCGCTGGTGACCGACGGGCGCATGTCGGGGGCGTCGGGCAAGGTTCCGGCCGCGATCCACCTGAGCCCCGAGGCGCTGGGCGGCGGTCCGATCGGGCGGATCCGCGACGGCGACATCGTCCGCCTGAGCGCGGCGGACGGGCTGCTGGAGGTGCTGGTCGATGACGCGGAGCTCGCCGCCCGGCCGGAAGCCGAGGCTCCGGAGCCGGCGCAGGGCACCGGTCGGGAATTGTTCGCGTTCATGCGCCAGGGGGCCGATACGGCGGAGCGGGGCGCCTCGGCGATGCTCGCCGCCGCCGGTCTCTGAGTTCATAGAGGAGGTGCCGACCATGAATGATCTGACCAGCATCGACGCGCTGATGCGCTCCGTGCCCGTCATTCCGGTCCTGGTGATCGACGACGTGGCTCAGGCCCGGCCCATCGCCGAAGCCCTGGTGAAGGGCGGCCTGACCGCCCTGGAGGTCACCCTGCGCACTCCGGCCGCCCTCGATATCATCCGGGAGATGACCCGGGTCGAGGGCGCAGTTGTGGGCGCCGGGACGGTGCTCAACCCCCGCGACCTGGAGAACGCCCTGGGGGCGGGGGCGGAGTTCATCGTCTCGCCGGGGCTCACCGACCCGCTGACCGACGCCGCCAAGGCCAACGGCGTCCCCTATCTGCCGGGCGTCGCCACGGCGGCCGACATCATGCGCGGGCTCGATCACGGGCTCGACCGGTTCAAGTTCTTCCCGGCCGAGGCCGCGGGCGGGATCAAGGCGCTGAAGGCGCACGCGGCGGTGTTCGGCGCGGTGCGGTTCTGCCCGACGGGTGGGATCACCGAGGCGACCGCCCCCGACTGGCTGGCGCTCCCGTCCGTGCTCTGCGTCGGCGGCAGCTGGGTGGTGAAGCCCGGCACGCCCGATCCGGCGGCGATCGAGCAGGCAGCCCGGGCCGCTGCGGGGCTGCGGACAGGAGCTCACCGCTAAATCGCCGCATCCGAAGGGCGACCCTCCTCCCTCGCGGGGGAGGGAGAGCCGCGGCGTCTCCGGCGTCTCCTGCCGATCCCGATAGATGTCGCCGCCAGCCGGTGCGGCGGATGAAGATCGTGCGTGTCCCGGAGACGCTGGCGTCCGGCGGCGACGTTTAGGCTCGCAGCCCTCTGCCGCCGAAGGCGCGCTGCGGCGCCGCCCGCTACTCCGCCGGCAACGCCTCCCGCCGCGCCCGCGGCACGAACACACCGCCCTCCGGCTCCAGCGTGATGCGCCGCTCGTGGAACGCGTCCAGCGTCGAGCGGTGGCCGATCGACACGATCGTCGTCCCGGGCAGGCGCTCGCGCAGCATCCGGTAGAGGGCCGCCTCGGAGGGTTCGTCGAGCGAGGCCGTCGCCTCGTCGAGGAACAGCCATTCCGGCTTGGACAGAAGCGCACGGGCGATGGCCAGCCGCTGCTGCTCGCCCCCCGACAGCCGCCGCTCCCAGGTGTCGGTCTGGTCGAGGTGGTCGACCAAGTGCGGCAGCTGGGCGGCCGTCAGCGCATCCTTGATCGCCGCGTCCGAGAACTGATCGGTCGTGTTCGGGTAGACCACGGCGCCACGCAGTGTCCCCTGGGGGATGTAAGGCCGCTGCGGCAGCACCAGCGCCGACTGCCCGGCGGGCACGTCGACCCGGCCCTTGCCGAACGGCCAGATCCCCGCGATCGCGCGGAACAGGGTCGACTTGCCCGAGCCGGAGGGACCCGTGACCAGGGTCGCGCCGCCCCGCGGCAGGGTCAGCGTGTCGGCGGTCACGATCGGGCGCCCGTCCGGCAGGGCGAGGACGAGTCCGCGCGCGGTGACGTCGCCCGTGCTCTCGTTGCCCTGGATCAAGCCGTAGCCTGCGGCCTCGAGGGCCTCGGCCTTGGTCATGGCCCGGCGGAAGGATCCGAGACGGTTGGTGTTGGCCTTGTAGGCCGCCAGCGTCGTGTAGGAATCCACGAAGAACGACAGCGAACTCTGCACCTGGCTGAAGGCCTGCGAGGTCTGCTGGAGGGCACCCAGCGTGATCTTCTTGGCGAAGAAGGACGGGGCCGCCAGCACCATCGGGAAGATCACGCTCGCCTGCCGGTAGCTGAACGTGAAGGCGATCAGCTTGATGCGGCGGAAGATGATCCCGACGTAGTTGTCGATGACGCTGTGGAACAGCGTCGAGAGCCGCGAGGCCTCCGCCCGCTCGCCGCGCAGCAGGGCGATCTGCTCGGAGTAGATGCGGTTGCGGGCCAGCGCGAAGCGGAAATCGGCCTCGACCCGCTCCTGCCGGAAGTCGAGCCCGATGAGCGGCCGGCCGATGAGGTGGGTGAGCCACGTGCCGACCACCGCGTAGGCGATCACCAGCCAGACCAGGAAGCCCGGGATCACCGTGTCGGTGAACGGCACCACGAAGTCCCGCGACAGGGTCCAGAGGATCACGATGAATGAGACGAGCTGCGCGGCCTGGCTCAGCAACCGGATCGACAGCGTCGTGGTCTGCACGATGAAGCTGTTGACGTCGGCCTGGATGCGCTGATCCGGGTTGTCGGCCTCCTCGTCGGTGAACGGGATCCGGTAATGGGTGCCGTTGCCGAGCCAGCGCTCGTACAGGCTGTGCGTCAGCCACGTGCGCCAGCGGATCAGCAGCGAGGAATCCACGAACAGGTCGAACATGCCGATGGCGATGTTCAGCGTGGCCAGCGGCACGAACACCCAGAGCAGCTGATACCAGAAGGCGTTCGCGTCGTATTCCTGAAGCGAGTTGTAGATGTCGCGGTAGAAGAAGTTGAACCGCAACGTCAGCGCAACGTCGGCGAAGTTCACGAAGATCGACAGGGCCACGAGGTTGCGGCCGATCCGGCCCTCCGTGGTGCCGAACCACCGGAACAGGCCGATCTCCTTGGTGGGCTTGTCGCGGTTGGCGAAATACGGGTCGGCGATGTTGGTGATCGCCCGGATCGGCTCGAGATGCGAGATGCCGAGCACGATGGCGGCGAAGACCACCGCACCGGTGGCGGCGAAGGCGGGCGGCAGAAGCGCCGCGATCACCGGCGGCAGCAGGCCCATGGCGGCGATCGTCTTCGATCCGGCCAGCAGCAGGTAGCCGACGCCGTAAACCGAGACGAAGACCTTCAGGTAGGCCGAGATGCCGTTCGCGGCGATCAGGATGCCCGCCATGGCGAAGCCGGCGAGCGAGACATAAAGAGGCGGGCTCGGAATACCGGGAAATGCCAGCAGGATCAGCGCGGCCAGAGCCGTGAGCACGGCCTGGATTCCCAGTCCGGTCCTGAGTGCTGCCACGCGTCGATCCCCCATCCGTGCGCGCCCACTGGGGACGCCGCCGGCGGCCTTGACCCCGGCTGATGGCCAGATAGTGGCACTTGCCCCGGGCTGTCGCGTGAAACTTTGGTCACGTTCCGACGGTGCGGCGATTTACGCGGTCGGCGCGGCTACCAGTTCCATTCCTCGAAGCCCGGCTCGCGGCAATGATAGCCGATCGGGCATTGCGGGTTGTCGCGCGTGGGGGCGAAGCGCAGCTCGGCGATCTCGGAGGCGCTGCATTGGCCGGGATTGCTCACGAAACGCTCCGGGGCCGACCCGGCGGCGATGACGACGTCGCCCTCGTTCCTCACCAGGGCCATGGCCTCGGAGCAGGTCATGCGGGCCGTCATCGAGCCGCGGGGCGGCCGCGACTGCGCACGGGCCTCCAACCCGACCGCAACGACGGCGAGGTGGCTGAACAGCAAGGCGAGGGCCCACGGCCTCATCGGGAACGGGTTCCGGTACGCACCCGGGAAGAAAGCCCGCGGGTCTGGCACCATCCTGCACAAGCGGACCGCCCGAGACTGTCACCGGAATGCGCCACCGGGCCGCTTTCGCCGTCGGACCGCCGCAATCGGCGGATTAGGAGATTCCGGGATTGCCGAAAGCCGCTTTAGATTTGTGATCGTGGACGCCTGCGCGGCGACCCGGGCACGATGGCTCGACCGGCCCTCCGGCACGCGTCTCCGTCGCCCGGCGTGCCGGCCGACCGGCGCCGGAGTCAAGGGACCCAGCGATGTCCGCTCTCTCGATCCTCGACATCTCCGCCGTGCGCGCCGCGCCCGTTTCCCACGAGCCCTACGCCTACACGCTCGGCAGCAACGTCCTGAAGCCCGACGCGATCGACGACATCCGCCGCGACTTCCCCGAGATCGCCAAGCCCGGCTACCTCACGGTCGACGAGGTCGCCCTGAAGGGCCGGTTCAAGGCGCTGATCGACGAGCTGGAGAGCGACGCCTTCTCCAAGATCCTCGGGGAGAAGTTCGGCATCGACCTCGTCTCCTGCCCGCGTCTGACCACGATCATGCGGCGCAGCCAGCTCAAATACGGCTCGATCCACACCGACGGGCCGTCGAAGGTGCTGACGCTGCTCGTCTACATGAACGACGCCTGGGACGCCCCGGCCGCGGGGCGCCTGCGGGTGCTCTACGACGGGCGCAACTACGAGCCCTTCGCGGTCGAGGTGCCGCCCACCATGGGCACGATGTTCGCCTTCCTGCGGGCGGAGAATTCCTGGCACGGCCACGAGCCCTTCGAGGGCGAGCGTCGGGTCGTGCAGGTCGCGTGGCTCAGGGACGCATCGGAATTGGAGCGCAAGCGCAAGCGCAACCGTACGGCGCAGTTCCTGAAGGGTATCTTCGGCCGCTGATCGAACGAGAAGGGGGCGGACCATGGGTGCGGTCGTGCTGGCGGATCCGGGCGGCGGGGCGCGTTCCGGCTCCTGGCGTCGCTTCGCCCTGCCGGCGCTCCTCGTCCTCGGCTGGGTCGGCCTGTTCGCCTACAGCGCGGCCTACCTGACCGAGGACCTGCCGTTTCGCCCGACGGCGCCGGAGGCCAGCCCCTCCGCGGGGGGCGCCGCCGGTCCGCGCGCCACGGCGCGGCGGGTCGTGATGCTCGACGCGCCCGACCCGGGTGCCCCTGCGGAAGATCCGCCCGGCCAGACCGCCATGGCGGCGCCCACGGCGCCGCCGCCGCCCCAGGCGGCCACCGCGATGCCGGGCGCCGCGGCGAATGCCCGTCCGGCGCCGCACCCCGCCCCGGCCCCCGCCCCGACCCCCGTGGCGGCCGAGTATGTCGGCGTCTGGGGGCCGACCCCCGAAGCCTGCGGGACCCGATCCCGGCGCCGGGGCTACATCCCGGCCACGATCACGCAGGATCGCGCCCGCGCCGGCCGCACGATCTGCCTCTTCCACGACATGCGACGGGTCGGCAGCGCCTGGGTCGCCGCCGCCGAGTGCAGCGTCCGTGGCCGGCGCTGGTCGTCGCAGGTCCGCCTGCTGGTGGATGGCGAGCACCTGACGTGGTCGAGTAATCGCGGGACATCGACCTACACCCGCTGCAGTCGCCGCGCCGGCTGAGCGGCCCCGTCACGCCCTCGGATCGGACGCGTGGCGCTCTGCGGCGCGCAGGACGATGCGCGCGGCGGCCCGGCTCGGCGTGTCATTCGCGGCGAGCCGCATCAGCCCGTCGATCCGGGCGAGGGCAGCGAGCTGTGCGTCGCGGCCCGCACCGCCTGCCAGGAGCGACCGCACGGCGCCTGCCAGGCGCTCCGGCGTGCAGTCGGCCTGGACGAATTCCGGCATGGCGTTCTCGGCCAGGATCAGGTTCGGCAGCACGATGCTCGGGACCTGGATCAGCCGGCGGGCGATGAATTCCTCCGCCCGCGAGACCTTGTAGGCGACGACCATCGGGACGCCCGCGAGGGCGAGTTCCAGCGTGACCGTGCCAGAGGCGGCGAGCGCCGCCCGGGCCTCCCGGAAGGCGGCGTATTTCGGCGCCTCGCCGGTGACGATGCGGACGGGCACCGTCCACTCCGCGGAAAGCCGCTCGATCAGCGCCCTGTGACGCGTCACGGCGGGCAGCACCGCCTCGACCGCGAGGCCTTCCGCCACCCGCGCCAGCGCCGCACCGAAAACCGGCATCAGCCGCTCGATCTCGGACCGGCGGGACCCCGGCAGCAGCACGAGGCTGTAGGGAACGGACTCGCGCCGCCGCTGCTCGGATGCGGTGGGCCGCAGTTCCGGAAGGCGCTCGATCAGCGGGTGTCCGACATAGGTGCAGGGCGGCCCGCCGAGCCGCAGATGCGCGTCCGGCTCGAAGGGCAGCAGGGCCAGGACGTGGTCGATGAACGGTCGCATCCCCTTCGCCCGCCAGGGCCGCCACGCCCAGACGCTCGGCGACACGTAATCGATGATCGGGATGCCGGGGGCCACCTTGCGCACCCGCCGCGCCACCGCGTGGGTGAAACCCGGACTGTCGATGATCACCAGCACGTCCGGCCGGGCGTCGACCGCCGCCGAGACGGTTTCGCGGATGCGCCGGAGCAGGGTCCGGGCCCGGGCGAGGACCGGCAGATAGCCCATCACCGCCACGTCATCGAGGGGGAACAGGGATGCGAACCCCGCCTCCGCCATGGCCTCGCCGCCGACGCCGCCGAAGACCACGTCGGGCGCCGCCTCGCGCAGGGCCCGCATCAGCTTGGCGCCGAGCTGATCGCCGGAATCCTCGCCGGCCACGAGCCAGATGGTCCGGGGCCGGCCGGTCACGGCGTCCCTCCGTAGCCGACGACGAAGAGACCGAGGCGGTCGGCTTCCGCGGCCGTGGCCACCCGGTCGATGACCAGGGTCCCGCCGGCCTCCAGCGCCAGGCCGACGCAGCCTGCCTGGGCCGCGTTGCGCACGGTGCGCGGTCCGATGGCCGGGAGATCGATGCGGCGGTCCTGGCCGACCTTGGGAGCCTTCACCAGCACGGTGGCGGGCATCGCCCGGCCGAACCCGAACGGACGGCGCCCCAGGGCCCGCGCCCGGGCCAGCATGCGATCGGTGCCCTCCGGCCCCTCCACGGCCAGGATCCGGTCACCGGCCAGGGCCACAGCCTGTCCCAGATCGTAGGGCGAGAGGGCGTCGAGGACCCCGCGCCCGGCGCGGATCGAGGCGGCCGCCTCGGCATCCGGAATCCGGCGCCCGAGGGGCCCCTCCGGACAGAGCAGGTCCGGCGCGGCCTCGTGGACGCCCACGACCCTGTGGCCGTCCTCTTCCACCAGCGTGACGGCGGCGCGCAGGAGGCGGTCGTCGCCCCCGCCGGCGATCGCCCGCAGGGCCTCCCGGTTGCGCAGGGCGGCTCCGGCATTGAGGATCGCGGCCGGGCTCGGCCGTGAGACGCCGCCGGCCGGTACCACGACCGCCGGCCCCCAGCGCCGCAGAAGCTTCAGGGTGGCGGCGAGGTCGAGCAGGTCGACCGTGGCGTCGGCACTGGCTCGCAGGGTCGCCCCCGTGAAACCGCGCAGGGCGATTACGCGGAAGGGCCGGCGCGCCCGGCGCAGCGACTCGGCGACGAGTTCCGGCAGCCGGCCGGCCCCGGCGATCAGAACCAGGGTCCCCTCGGGGTGCGGATCGGCCTGGGTCACGGCCCGGCCGCTCAGGCGGCGCTGATGGGCGTCGGGATCTCGCGCGGCGTGCAGATCGAGCGCTTGCCGCCGAGGCGGATGAAGTCGAGGATCTCGCGGACCGCCGCGTGGGATTCGAAGGTCGCGGCCACGTCCTCCACCCGCTCCATCAGCGTGCCCTCGGGCGCGAAGAGCAGGCGGTAGGCGCGCCGCAGGGCGTGGATGTCGTCGCGGGCGAAGCCGCGGCGCTGCAGCCCGATGATGTTGAGCCCCGACAGGTAGGCCCGGTTGCCGAGCACCATACCGTACGGGATGCAGTCGTTCTCCAGGCCCGACAGGCCGCCCACGAAGGCGTGCGCACCGACGCGCGCGAACTGGATCACGGCGGCGCCGCCACCCAGGATCGCGTAGTCGCCGACGCTGCAATGGCCCGCCAGCATCACGTTGTTGGAGAAGATCACATGCGCGCCGACCCGGCAGTCGTGGCCGACATGCGAATTCGCCAGGAAGGTGCAGTGATCGCCGACCACGGTCTCCAGGCCGCCGCCGCTGGTGCCCGGGTTCATCGTGACGCCCTCGCGGATCAGGCAATCGGCGCCGATCGTCAGGGTCGAGGCCTCGCCCCGGTACTTCAGGTCCTGCGGCTGGTGGCCGATCGACGCGAAGGGGAAGATCCGGGTGCGGGGTCCGATCGTGGTGCGGCCCGCCAGGACGACGTGACTGATGAGTTCGCAATCCGGCCCGAGCACGACCTCGGGGCCGACATGGCAGAAGGGGCCGATCCGGGCCCCGTCGCCGATCCGGGCGCCGGACTCGATCACGGCGCTCGCATGGATGAACGGCGCGGTCACTCCGTCACCAGCATGGCGCTGATCTCGGCCTCGGCGACGAGGTTGCCGTCGACCCGGGCCTCGCCGCGGAACCACCACATGGTCCGGCGCTGATTCAGCTTCGTCATGTGGAAGCGCACCTGGTCGCCGGGGGTGACGGGCTTGCGGAACTTGCACTTGTCGATGGTCATGAAGAACACCTGCTTGGTGTTCCGTCCGTCCGCCCGGATGTGGCGGCAGCAGATCGCGCCCGCCGTCTGCGCCATGCCCTCGATCAGGAGCACGCCCGGGAAGACCGGCATGTCCGGGAAGTGTCCCATGAACTGCGGCTCGTTCGCCGTGACGTTCTTGATCCCGACACAGGACTCGTCCCGGTCGATCTCGACGATGCGATCCACCATCAGGAACGGGTAACGGTGTGGCAGCAATTCCAGCAACGTCTGGATATCGGCTATGCCCAGCTCGGTGCCGGTCTCGCGCGCCGCCTCACTCATCGAAATCCGCACCTCGACTTGCCGCCCGGGGCGGCTTGCAAACCGGCCGCCCTTGGCAGGCCGAACGCCCTCTTCGGAAGAAATCGCCGGAAGCGCAAGGCCTTCCCGGTCAGGTGTCCTCGCCGCTCAGGTCCTTGCCGCCGCGCTCGGCGAGGCGGGCCAGCGTCGTCAACTCCCGGAACCAGGCCCGGACCGGCTTGGCGGGCGTTCCGCCCCAGCGGCTGCCCGGCGGCACGTCGCGGTTGACGTTGGACGAGCCGGCGATCTGCGCACCGCGGCCGATGCGCAGGTGGCCGACGACGCCGACCTGCCCGCCGAGGACGACGTAATCCTCCAGGGTGGTCGAGCCCGAGATGCCGACGCCCGACACGATGACGCAGTGCCGCCCGATCACGACGTTGTGGGCGATCTGCACGAGATTATCGATCTTGGTCCCCTCCCCGATCACCGTGTCGCGCGAGGCGCCCCGGTCGATCGTGGTGTTGGCGCCGATCTCGACATCGTCCTGAACGATCACCCGCCCGACCTGCGGGACCTTGAGGTGGCTGGCGCCCATGGCGAAGCCGAACCCGTCCTGCCCGAGGCGCGCACCCGGGTGGATGATCACCCGGTTCCCGAGGAGAGCGTGGCTGAGCGTGGTGCCGGCGCCGATCGCACAGTCCCGCCCGATGCGGACGCCAGGACCGATCACGGCATTCGGTCCGATCACCGTTCCTGCGCCGATCTCGGCACCCGGCCCGACAACCGCGCCGGGATCGACCGTGACGCCGTCCTCGAGCCGGGCTTCCGGATGGACATGGGCGCCGGACGCGACGCCGCGGACGGCGAACTGGGAGCCGGGACGCAGGGCATCCGGATGCAGACGGCCGAGCAAGGCCGCATAGGCGCGGTAGGGATCGCGGCTGACGAGGGCAACGGTGGTTGCGGGACAACGCGCCGCGAACCGGGGGGAGACCAGACACACCCCCGCCCGCGTCGCGGTGAGCGCGTCGCCGTAGCGGGCATTGTCCATGTAGGCGAGGTGTTCCGGACCGGCGCTCTCCAGGGAGGCCGCGCCGCTGAACCGGCGTTCCGGATCCGCTCCGTCGGGAAGGCTGGCGCCGGCGGCTGCCGCGATCTCGGCCAGGGTGAGGCCATCGGCGGCGGCGGTGAAGAAGATGGGATCTGACATGCTCGATAACGCGCCGGCCGGGACAATCCGGCCGGCGCGCGCAATTTTTATCAGAAGCGCGAGCCGCCGGAGAAGCGGAACGCCTGGACCTGATCCGCGCCGATATGGCCGAACTTGCCGAGGATCGGGACGAACACCTTCTGACCCTCATCCTTCGACAGAGCGTAGGCGTAGTCGAACCGGATCGGGCCGAGCGGCGAGTTCCACAGGATGGACGCGCCGATCGAGGAACGGATCGCCGCCGTGTCGCGAACGTTCACGCATTCCGGCTCCACGCCGATCGTGAAGGCGTTGAAGTTGCACTTCCCGGTCGTCGGCGAGATGCCGTTGATGAAGGCGTCGCCGTTCACGTTGAAGTTCCGCTGGCCGTGATAACCGAACAGCGTGCCGGCATCGGCGAAGAGCGCGCCCTTCAGGCCCAGATCCCGCGGAATGAGGGGCAGCGGGAACTGAACTTCGAGGGTACCGCCGACGTAGGTCGAACCGCCGATCGCGTTCGAGCGGGCATCGGCGATGCCGACGTCGCGCGGACCGATGCCGTTCGGTGCGAAGCCGCGGACCAGCGACGGGCCGAGGAAGAACTGGTCGGTCACCCGCAGCGGGTCGTTGTTGAGCGACGAGATGTGGCCGCCCTGGAAGCGGATGAAGCCGACGACGTCCTCGAAGATCTCCTTGTAGTACCGCGCATCGGCCGTCACGCGGAAGAACTTGGAGTCGCCACCCAGGCCGGCGACGTCGGGCTTCAGCTCGGCGTAGAGGCCGTTGCGGGGCGCGCCGATCACGTCGAGGGTCGAGTAGGCGAGCGTCAGGCCGGCCAGCGAGGTCAGCGTGTTGCCCTGCGAACCCTTGATGGCGATCGAGGCTTCGCCGTCATACGCGCAGTTCGGGTAGATCGCCTGGCCGCCGATGTTCCGGCCCGTATTCGGGTCGATCGTGCCCGCCGCGTAGGTGGCGGTGTAGCCCGGGATCGGGATCGAGCAGTCGTTGTACGGCCGCTTGAGGGTGTTCGGGACCTTCAGCTCGGTATTGTACAGCGAGTAGCGCAGCGTGATGCCGAACTCCTCGGTGATCGGCAGGCCGAGGCGGAGCTGGCCGCCATACACCGTGGTCTCGTAGCGCGAGTATCGGGTCAGGTCGGAGTACTTGTAGAAGGCGTCGAAGCCCGCTGCCAGCCGGTAGCCGAGGAAGTACGGCTCGGTAAACGAGAAGTCGACGCCGCGCGAGTACTGGCCACCCGTACCGGCCAAGCGGACGTACTGGCCGCGGCCGAGGAAGTTCGACTCGGAGACCGAGACCTCGCCGATGATGCCGTCCTGGGTGGAGTAGCCGCCCGCCACCGAGAACGAACCCGTGGGCTGATCCTCAACGTCGATGTTGATGACCACGCGGTCCGGGGCCGAGCCCGGCTCGTTGGAGAAGCGGACCTTCTTGAAGAAGCCGAGACCGTTCAGGCGCCGCTCGGCGCGGTCGGTCAGCACGCGGTTGTAGGCGTCGCCCTCGGCGATATCGAGCTCGCGACGGATGACGTAGTCGCGGGTCCGGGTGTTGCCGCGGATGTTGATGCGCTCGACGTAGACGTGCGGGCCGTCCTCGACCACGAAGCCCAGGGAGACCTGATGGCTGGCCGGATCGCGCTGCCCGGTCGGGCGGACCTGCGCGAAGGGGTAGCCGGCGCGGTTGACCTCGCGGGTGACGTTGTTGAGCGTCTTCTCGACGTCGTCGGCGTTGTAGATGTCGCCCACGGAGGTGGCGATGTCGGTGTCGAGCTTCGTGGTGTCGAGGCCCGGCAGGCGCGAATCCACCTGGACCGCGCCGACCTTGTACTGCTCGCCCTCGTTCACCGTGATGGTGATGACGTAGCCGGACTTGTCGCCCTCGACGTAGCGCGCGTCGGCGCTGACCACCTGGAAGTCGGCGTAGCCGTTCTTCAGGTAGTAGCGGCGGACTTGGTCGAGGTCGTTGGTGATGCGGTCGGGATCGTAGACGTCGGAGGTCTTGATGAACGACAGGAAGTTCATCTCCGAGGAGCTCATCAGCCCCTTCAGCGTCCGCTCCGAGTAGGCGTTGTTGCCGACGAAGTTGATCGAGAGGATGCCGGTCTTATCGCCCTCGTCGATCTGGTAGATCACGTCGACGCGGCCGTTGGGCAGGTCGACCGTCCGGTAGGTCACCTTGGCGGTGCCGCGCCCGAAGCGCTTGTAGACGTCGCGGATGCGGGCGAGGTCGGCGTTAATGATCGCCTCGCTGTACGGGCCGCGGGCCTTGGCCTCGACGATCCCCTCAAGGGTCGCCTTCTCGACCTTCTTGTTGCCCTCGAAGACAACGCGGTTGATCAGGTTGTTCTCGCGGACCGTCACCACCGTGCGGCCACCCGACTGGGCGACCTTCACGTCGGAGAACATCCCGCTCGCGAGCAGGTTGCGGCGGGCCTCCTCGGCGGAGCCGGACGCCGTCCCGGTCACGTAGGACCGGATCGTGTCGGCATCGACGCGCTGGTTGCCCTGGACGACGATCTGCTGCGCCTGGGCGGCCCCGCTCAGGACAACGCCAAGACCCGCAGTGACTAGGACGATGGTTTTCCGCACCGACTTACGTCGGGGCTTCCCCGTCAACGACATCATGCAATCGCCCGTTTCTGTTCTGGTCGCGGGGGTTAGCCCGTCACAGGCGACCGTTGATCGGCCGTCCCGTCACCTGGTCCAAGCGTGGCTTCGGTCCAAGCGTAGCTCTTACCGGGATTCCCCAGCCAAGCAAACGCGCGGGAGGCCATCGTCAGGGGATTTTGGGGGGTCGTGGCCTTCGCGCCACTTAACGGTGCGGTCAGCATGAAGACAAACCGCAGATCGTGGTGAACGCCACGTAAATGTCTGGACTGTCGGAGGTTTTCAGACCCGATCGCGATCCCGTGAACAGGATCTTAACCCGGTTTCACCCCGTCGGAGCGGTGCCATCCGGGCGGCGTCCGGGCGAGACCGCGGCGGGATTGGGGCAGCCTTTCCGGTGGAGATCCGGCGGAATCACAGGATCCCGCCGGCCCCCAATCAGGTGTTCCGCCAGGAGGCGCCGAGATTGAGGATGTCGTTCCAGGCGGCGAACAGCATCAGCATCAGCACCAGGGCGAGACCGATACGGAATCCGATCTCCTGGGCCCGCTCGCTGAGCGGACGGCCGCGCACCACCTCGAAGGCGTAGAACAGCAGGTGTCCGCCATCGAGCAACGGCACGGGGAACAGGTTGAGCAGGCCGATCGAGACGGAGAGCAGCGCGATGAGCCCGACCAGACCGCCGACGCCGCCGGTCTTGGCGACCTCGCCGGAGACGCGGGCGATGCCGATCGGACCCGAGAGCTGGTCGGCGGATTCCCGGCCGGTGACGAGCTTGCCGAGATACGAGAAGGTGCGCTCGACGACGAAGTAGGTCTCCTTCACGCCGAGATTGAGCGAATCGAGCGCCCCGTAAGTCACGAGGCGGGCCTCCGAGCCCGCGGGCGACCGGATGCCGAGCCGGCCGATCCGGTGGCGGCCGAACGGCGTCTTCTCCTCGAAGGTGGCGGGCGTCGCCTGGATCGTGATGGGCTGGTCGTTGCGCTCCACCGTGAAGGTCAGCGGCGTCCCGGCGCTGCCGGTCACCGTGCGGTACATGGCGTTGAAGTCGCCGATCTTCTCGCCGTCGATGGCGGTGATCACGTCGCCGGGCTGGAAGCCGGCCTGGGCGGCGACGCTGTTCGGCTCCACCGACGAGACCCGGGCGGGCAACTCGTAGCGGCCGCCCAGCCAGATCGCGCCGGCGAAGAGCAGGATCGCCAGGATGAAGTTCGCCACAGGGCCGGCGGCGACGATCGCCGCGCGCTTGGACACGGGCTGGGTCGGGAAGCTGATCGCCCGCTCCTGCGGGCTCATCCGGGCGACGGCCTCGGGATCGGGCATGCTGGCGCCGTTCACGTCGCCGTGGAACTTCACGTAGCCGCCGAGGGGGATGGCGCAGAGCTTCCAGCGGGTGCCGCGGCGGTCGTTGAAGCCGAACAGCTCGGGGCCGAAGCCGAGCGAGAAGGCGTGAACCCCGACCCCGCACCAGCGCCCGACCAGGAAGTGGCCCATCTCGTGCACGAACACCACGACGGTGAGCACGAATAGGAACGGAATCACTGCGCCGAAGAAGCCGCCGGCGGTTCCGCCCATCGCGTTGAGGAAGTCCATACGCCGTATCCTGGCCGTCTCGGCGCCGGCTTCTCGGGCCGGCCATCCGCCCTGTCTAGCAGATCGGCGGGGCCGACCGCCAACGCAATCCTGCGGGGCGGCTGCGGAAGGTCGCACGCGCGGTCCGATTCCGCACCCGCCGACCGCCCGGGATCGGGGCAGCCCGTCAGTGGCCGGCCCCGCCGCCCGCACCGGCCTGGGGCCGCCGGATCATGGGAACGGCGCAGGCCATCACCAGGAACAGGACCGTCAGCGCCAGGAATACATCCTCGAAGGCCATGACCAGGCCCTGGATCCGCACGGTGTTGGTCATCGCCTTCAGCGCCATGCCCGACGCGGCGCTTCCATAGGCCTCGAAGCCGCGCTGCATCGTGTCGAGGCGCTCCAGGGCAGCCGTGTTCGCCCAGGTGAAGCGCTCGTGCAGCCGTGCGAGATGGAGGTCCCATCGGTCGTTGAGGATCGTGTTGATTAGCGCGAGGCCGACCGCGCCACCGAGGTTACGGGTCAGGTTGAACAGCCCCGACGCGTTCTTCATCCGCGCCGGCGGCAGCGTTCCGAGCGCGATGTTGTTGATCGGGATCATGCACAGCATCAGTGAGCAGCCACGCAGGATCTGGGGCAGGAGCAGCTCGTAGAAGTCCCAGTCCTTGGTCAGGCCGGTGACGATCCACGTGCCGCAGGCGAAGCCGACGAAGCCGATGCCCATCATGATGCGGGGATCGACCTTGCCCGAAAGCCGGCCGGCGATGGGGGCGGTGGCGAACATGCATAGGCCTGAGACGAACATCGTCTCGCCGATCATCAGCGCCGAGTAGCCGCGCACCCGGGCCAGATAGACCGGATAGATGTAGGTCAGCCCGTAGAGCCCGATGCCCAGCACGAAGCTCGCCACGCACCCGCTGGCGAAGTTCCGGTCCGAGAAGGCCCTCAGATCGACGATCGGCTGCTTCGCCGTGAAGACCCGCCAGAAGAACAGCAACGCCGACGTCCCGCAGATGACCGCGCAGGCGAACACCGCCTCGTCCTGCAACCAATCGTGGTTCGGCCCCTCCTCCAGCACGTATTCCAGGCAGCCGAGGAAGCCGGCCATGAAGGCGAGACCGGCCCAGTCGAACGATTTGATCAGGCCGTAATTGGGCTCGTCGAAATCGACCAGGATCCAGGTCGAGACGGTCACGAAGATGCCCGGCACGACGTTGATCAGGAACAGCCAGTGCCACGACATGAGATCGGTGAGATAGCCGCCCACCGTCGGGCCGATCGTCGGCGCCAGCGTCGCCACGAGCCCGATCATCGGCGACACGATGGTCCGCTTCGAGGGCGGGAAGATCGTGAAGGCCGCCGCGAACACGGTGGGGATCATGCCGCCGCCGATGAAGCCCTGGAGCGCCCGCCAGACGATCATCTCGCCGATCGACGAGGAGGTGGCGCACATCAGGCTCATCAGGGTGAAGCCGCCCGCCGAGATGGCGAACATCCAGCGCGTCGAGAGCACCCGCGACAGGGTGCCGGAGAGCGGGATCGAGATGACCTCGGCGATCAGGTAGCTGGTCTGGACCCAGGGGATCTCGTCGCCGGAGGCCGAGAGGCCGGCCTGGATCTCGTTCAGGGAGGCCGAGACGATCTGGATGTCCAGGATCGCCATGAACATCCCGAAGACCATGCAGACGAACGCCACCATGCGGCGGCGGTCGAGGGGCGGCTCGGCGGCGCGGGCCGTCACGCCGCGCGTCGGGGCGGCGGCATCGCCCGCGGAGGTGGCGGCACTGGCGGCCATCGCGGGTCTCAGCGGCTCGCGGTGTTGACCGGCCGCGGCGCGGAGGCGCGGTCGAGGACGGAGCGATCCGCGCCGATGCGGGTATCGACCCGCACCACCGCCGACAGGCCCGGCCGCAGCAGGCCCTCGCGGGCGACCTCCTCGGGCACGCGCACCCGGACGGGCAGGCGCTGAACGATCTTGGTGAAGTTGCCCGTGGCGTTGTCGGGCGGCAGCAGGCTGAACACCGAGCCGGAGGCCGGCGAGAACGATTCCACCACGGCGTGGATCTCGCGGTCCGGATAGGCGTCGACCGTGACGGTCACGGGCTGGCCGGGACGCATGCGCTCGACCTGGGTCTCCTTGAAGTTCGCGTCGATCCGGACGCTCTGGAGCGGGACGAGCGCGGCGATCCGCGTGCCGGGCCCGACATAGGCGCCGGCCTCCACGGCCTTGTTGCCGACGACCCCGTCGAAGGGCGCGCGGATCACCGTGAAGTCGAGGTCGCGGCGGGCCCGGTCGACGGCGGTGCGGAGTTCCGCCGCGAGGCTCTCCGCCTCGCGCTTCTGCGCCTGGAGGACGTCGACATTGGCGCGGGCCGCGACGAGGCCGGCCTCCATGGCCTTGACGGAGGCCTCGGTGCGGTCGCGGTCGGCGCGCGTCTGGTCGATGCGCGACTTGGCGACGTAATCCGCCTGCATCTGCATCGACCGGGTGAAATCGGCCTGGGCGCGAACGGCGTCGGCGCGGCTCGCGTCGAGCTGCGCGGCGGCTTGGGCGACCTGCGCCTGGGCCGCCTCGGCTTGCCGGGCGATCCGCGCGATGGTGCTCTCCTGCGTGGCGAGCTTGTCCTGCGCGGCCTGGAGCGCGAGGCGATAATCGCCGTCGTCGAGCTGGGCGATGACGTCGCCCTTCTTCACCGCGAGGCCGTTCACCACCGGGACCGACTGGAGGTAGCCCGGGATCTTGGCCGCGAGGACGGAGATGTCGGCCTGGACGTAGGCATCGTCGGTCGAGACGAAGAACCGCCCGACGGTCCACCACTGCCACCCTTCATAGGCGCCGCCGCCAAGGGCGGCCGTCAGGAGGCCGAGCAGGAGGAGCCGCCTGACGGGACGCTTGCGCGCCGGGACCGCCTCGTCCGGCACGGGCTTCGGCAGAGGTGCCGTGACTGAGGCCTGCGCAGGATGCTCCGCGCGCTCCTCGTCTCTGGCCTCGATTCCGGCCTCGACACCGGAATTGAGCCGATCCGCGTCCTCGCGAAGGGACATATCAGCGCCTCGACCTCAATGACCGAACGGTTCGGTCAATCACGAGGCACGGCTTGACGTGCCTCCGCAGAAGCCGCAGATTATGTTGACCGAACGGTTCGGTCAAGCGTGGCGGCGCCACGGGCGCGGAGCGGGACGATGGCTCAGGGTGCGGTTCTGGAGCGAGGTCAGGCCCAGCACGAGGGCGACAAGCGGCAGCAGATCCTCGAGGGTGCGCGGATTGTTTTCCTGTCGGCGGGATTCGACGGTGCCAGCATGGGCGAGATCGCCCGCGCGGCCGGCGTCTCGAAGGGCACGCTCTACGTCTATTTCGAGAGCAAGGAGGCGCTGTTCGAGGCGCTGACGACGCAGGAGAAGGCCAGCCTCGCCGAAGCCCTGTTCACACTCGATGCGGATGATCCCGACGTGCCGGGCGTGCTCACGCGGCTGGGGGTAAGCTTCCTGACCGAGATGTGTCGGCCGGAACATGTCTCGCTGGTCCGCATGGTGATCGGTGCGAGCGAGAAGTTTCCCCGCTTCGGGCAGGTCTACTATCAAGCCGGTCCGGCCTGCGGCGTCGACCGTCTCTCCCGCTATCTCGACGCGCAGGTCCAGGCGGGACGCCTGAGCATCGCCGACACCGAACTCGCAGCCCGGCACTTCCTGCACCTCTGCCAGGCCGGTCTGCTGACGCGCCTGCTGTTCGCGGCAGGCGGCATCGCCGGCGAGGCCGAGATGCGCCATCAGATCGACGAGGCGGTGCGGGTGTTCCTGGCCGGCTACGGCCCGGCGCGCTGAGGCGGGGGTTCAGCCGGCGGCGCGCAGCTCCGGCAGGGCCTCGGCGCTCCAGATCCGGACGTGGGCGTCGATGGCGAGCGCCTCGTCCACGTCGGCCGGTGCGGTGCGGTACGAGCCGGCGAAGTGCGTGCAGGCGCGCTCGACCAGATCGCTGATCCCGTAGAAGCCGATCCGGCCGGCAATGAAGGCCGCCACCGCGATCTCGTTGGCCGCGTTCATCACGGTCGGCGCCGCGCCGCCGGCGGCCAGCGCCGCCCGGGCGATCCGCAGGCAGGGGAAACGCGCCTCGTCCGCCGCCTCGAAGGTGAGCGAACCCAGCGTCACGAGGTCGAGGGGCCGACCGCGCTCGATGGTGAGCCGGTCCCCGAGCCCGAGGCAGTGCGAGATCGGCACGCGCATGTCGGGCAGCGCCAGCTCGGCGGTCACCGCCCCGTCGAGCCAGTAGACCAGGCCGTGGATCACCGATTGCGGATGCACCACGACGTCCAGGCGCTCGGGCTCGATCCCGAACAGATGGTGCGCCTCGATCAGTTCGAGGCCCTTGTTCATCAGGCTCGCCGAATCGATGTTGATCTTCATGCCCATCGACCAGGTCGGATGAGCGGCCGCCTCGGCCGCGGAGGCGGCGGCGATGCGCTCGCGGGTCCAGGTCCGGAACGGGCCGCCCGAGGCCGTGATCATCATGGTGCGGACGTCGGCGAGCGGCCGGCCGGCCAGCGCCTGGCTCAGGGCGTCGTGCTCGGAATCCATCGGCAGGATCGTGGCGCCGTAGCGGGCAGCGTCGCGCATGAAGGCGTCGCCGGCGCAGACGAGGCTTTCCTTGTTGGCGAGCGCGACCTTGCGGCCCAGCCGAAGGGCGGCGTGGGTCGATTTCAGCCCCGCCGCCCCGCTCACCGCCGCCACGACGATGTCGGCGTCGCGGGCAGCCGCCTCCATGACGGCCGCCTCCCCCGCCCCGCTCGGGATGCCGGAGCCCGACAGGGCCTCGGCGAGGGCCGGGCCGGCGGATTCATCGGCCAGTGCCGCGAAGGACGCATTCAGCTCCCGCGCGACCTTGGCCAGGGCGACGGGATCCTTGCCCCCCACCAGGGCGCCGGCCCGGAACCGGTCGGCATGCTGGGCGAGGAGGTCGGCGGTGGAACGGCCGATCGAGCCGGTGGCGCCGAAGACGGTGACGACCTGGGTCACGGGTTCAACTCCCTCATCGTCACGCGATCAGACCGCCCCCGCGCAGGGCGAGATAGAGGGCCGCCAGCACGGCGACCGCGAAGAATCCGTCGAGCCGGTCCATGACGCCGCCATGGCCCGGGATGATCTTTCCGGAATCCTTCACGCCGTAATGGCGCTTGAGACCGGATTCGATCAGGTCCCCCGCCTGACTCAGGACGGAGGCGAGCGCGCTGACGCCTGCCACAACCGGCAGGGAGGCGGCACTGGGCAGAGGCATCCCGGCAAGGTCGGCGACCACCGGGACCAGCGTCCCGGCCGCGACCGCGCCGACGAGGCCGCCGAGGGCCCCCGACCACGTCTTGTTGGGCGAGACCCGGGGCATCAGCTTCGGGCCGCCGATCTTCCGGCCGGCGAAATAGGCGGCGATGTCGGTGGACCAGACCACCGCGAACATCCAGGCCGGACCGACGAGACCGATGGCGGGATCGTCGCGCAGGGCCACGGGCACCGCCGCGATCGCCGCCGCGCCGAGCACACCGGCGAACGCGCGGAACCGGCCCCCGGGCGTCCGCGCCACCGTGGCGCAGGCCGCGGCGCCGAGTACAAGGACTGCGATGCAGGCCGGTGTCGGGGCACCGCCGCGCTGGCAGAGCAGCAGGGCGCCCAGCGTCGCAGCGCCCAGTGCGATCAGAACCTCGCGGGGCTCGGTGCGGCTCATCACCATCCACTCGCCGAATCCGATGAAGCCGGCGGCGAGCCAGATCCCCGCGAAGGGCCAGCCCCCATAGACGAGTGCGGCCAGCACGCCGGCTCCGAGCACGAGGCCCGAGGCGACGCGCAGCCACAGCTCGCGCCGTCCCGAGGGACGCGCGGCCGGTGCGGCGGCGGCGGTCACGCGCGACCCGTCCCTTCGCCTCAGACCTGCATGATTTCCTTCTCCTTGGAGGCCAGCACGCCGTCGATCTCAGCGATGAACTGGTCGGTCGCCTTCTGCACGTCGGCGGCCTGGCGCTTCTCGTCGTCCTCCGAGATGGCGCTGTCCTTCAGGAGCTTCTTCAGATGATCGAGGCCGTCCCGGCGGACGTGGCGCACGGCGACGCGGGCCTCCTCGGTGTACTTGTGGGCGACCTTGACCATCTCCTTGCGGCGCTGCTCGTTCATCTCGGGGATGCGGAGCCGGATGGTCTGCCCCTCGGTCTGCGGGTTGAGTCCGAGATCGGATTCGCGGATCGCCTTCTCGACGGCGGTGACCATGCTGCGGTCCCAGACCGAGATCGACAGGAGCCGGGGCTCCGGCACGCTGACGGTGGCGACCTGCGCCATCGGCATCATCGATCCGTAGGCATCCACCTGGATCGGATCCAGGAGCGACGGCGTGGCGCGCCCGGTGCGCAGCGAGCCGAGATCCTTCGAGAGCGAGGACACGGCGCCCTGCATCCGGCGCTTGAGGTCGTTGAGATCGAATTCCGGTGTGGCCATGGTGGTCGTCCCGAGACGTCTGACGGTATCTTGAGCCCGGCGCGGGCAATCGCGGCCTCAATGGACGAATTTTTTCAGGGCCGCAAACGGTCGCGGCGGCATCACCGCCGCGTCGTCAGGGCGCCACGAGGGTCGAGGGGGCCTCGCCCGACAGGATGCCGGCAATCGAGCTCGGCGGATGGAGCGATCCGACGAGGATCGACAGCCGGCTCTCCCGGGCCAGCGCGAAGGCCGCCGTGTCCATCACCTTGAGATCGCGGGCGATGGCCTCGTCATGGGTGATGCGGTCGTAGCGGGTCGCGCTCGGATCCTTCTTGGGATCGGCCGTGTAAACGCCGTCGACCTGCGTCGCCTTCAGAACCGCGTCGCAGCGCAATTCGGCGGCGCGCAGGACGGCGGCGGTGTCGGTGGTGAAGAACGGGTTCCCGGTGCCGCCCGCGAGGACGACCACCTGCCCCTTGTCGAGGTGGTGCAAGGCCGGCTGGCGGGCGTAGGTCTCGCAGATGGTCGGCATCGACACCGCCGACATGGTGCGGGCCTGGACGCCCGCGGCGTTCAGGGCGGTCTCGATAGCCAGGGAATTCATGACGGTGGCCATCATCCCCAGCGAATCCCCGGTGGCCCGGTCGATCCAGCCGGCCGCCGAGATCCGCGCTCCGCGGATCATGTTGCCGCCGCCGACCACGATGGCGATCTCGGCACCGGCCTCGATGGTGCGGGCGATGTCCTCGGCGAGCCCGGCCAGGGTCGGCGGATGCAACCAGTACCCGTCAGGGGCTGCAAGAGCCTCGCCCGATAGCTTCAGCAATATCCGGCGAAACGGCGTCGTATCCGGCATCGGGTTTCCCGGCTCCATCCCGCGTCGCGCAAACCGGGAGGCTTCTACGTCAGGCGCGGGAGTTCCGTCGAGGGGTTCGGGCCGATCCGGCGGGGCACATCGGTCGAATCATACGGGAGAGATGGCCCAATCCCGGGAGGACCATCCGTCAACGGGCGAGGCGCCGGCCTGATCGTGGATCAGGCCGGCGCCCGATTTTCAGCTGCCGGTCAGGACGCCGACGGCGCCGAGAACGGTCATAACGAGACCTGAGGCGAACACGCCGATCATCAGGTAGGAGAAGGGTTTCAAAGGCATGGGCACGACATAGCGCAGCGCCGCGAAACGACGTGTGCGCCGCAACACGGTCCGGCGTGGAACGCTTTGGCGCGCCCGAAAATGCGAAGCCCCGCCCGGCTCGCGCCGGACGGGGCTCGTCTCTCTGCGGCCCGGCGCGCCGGGCGATCGCGGACGATGATCAGGCGCGGCCGGCCTGCTGGGCGACCTCGGTGGCGAAGTCCGGCCCCTCTTCCTTCTCGATGCCCTCGCCGAGGGCGTAGCGCACGAAGCCCGTCAGGGTGACCGGACCGCCGACCTTCGAGCCGGCCTCCTTGAGAACCTGGCTCACCGTCTTCGAGCCGTCGTGCACGAAGGGCTGCTCCAGGAGGGTGACCTCCTTGTAGTAGCTCTTCAGGCCGCTCTCGATGATCTTGGCGAGGACGTGGTCCGGCTTGCCGGCGTTCTTCTCGCGCAGGATGTTCGACTCGCGCTCCACCGTGGCGGTGTCGACGCCCGAGGCGTCGAGCGCCACCGGGTTGGTCGCCGCGACATGCATGGCGATCTGGCGGCCGAGGGCCGAGAGCGCCTCGACGTCGCCCTCGGACTCGAGAGCCACGAGCACGCCGATCTTGCCGAGCCCCTCGGAGATCTGGTTGTGCACGTAGGAGGCGATCACGCCCTTCTTGACCTCGAGCTTGGCCACGCGCCGCAGGTTCATGTTCTCGCCGATCGTGGCGATCAGGTTCTGCAGCTTCTCGGAGACGGTCTCGGTGGCGCCCGGGAAATGGGCGGCCTGGAGGCCTTCCAGCGTGCCGTCGGTGTTGAGCGCGATCTTGGCAGCCTCGCGGACGAAGGCCTGGAAGGCGTCGTTGCGGGCGACGAAGTCGGTCTCGGAGTTCACCTCGACCACGGCGGCGTGGTGGCCGGCGGACTCGACGGCCACGAGGCCCTCGGCGGCGACGCGGCCGGCCTTCTTGGCGGCCTTGGCGAGACCCTTCTTGCGCAGCCAGTCGACGGCGGCCTCGATGTCGCCCTGCGTCTCGTTGAGCGCGCCCTTGCAGTCCATCATGCCGGCGCCGGTCTTCTCCCGGAGCTCCTTCACCATCGCGGCGGTGATGTTGGCCATGGCGGTCCCTTTCGTGTGGTCTGGATGCGAGAGGCCCGGCGCGCGGGTGAGCGGCCGGGCCCGGTATGCCTGGAACCGCGACGGCCCGATGACGGTGCCGCCGCGGAGTCCCGATGGATCAGGCTGCGGCGGCGGCCTCGACGAAGCCACGGGCCTGCGAGACCCACGAATCGCGGTCGATGCGGCCGTTGAGCTTCAGGTCGGCGTCGACCTTGGCAACGTCCTCGGGGGTCATCGCGGCGAGCTGCCAGTAGTGGTAGATGCCGGCGTCGTTCAGCTTCTGGACGATCTGCGGTCCGGCGCCGTTGAGCTTGGTCAGGTCGTCCGGCGCGCCGCGCGGGGCGGCGAGCAGCTCGAAATGCTCGGTCGACTCGGCGAGCATCGCCACGTCGGCCGGGTCGAGGGCGTCGGACTCCACCGTGACGGCCGCGTCGTCGTTGGCGGGCAGCTCCTCGGCCATCGGCTCCTCGGAGGCGCCGAGATCCATGCCCGACGAGCCCTGGGCGCGCGAGATGCCGTCGATGGCGGCCTTGGCGATCAGGTCGCAGTAGAGCGCGATGGCGCGGCCCGCATCGTCGTTGGCCGGGACGATGTAGCTGATGCCGTCCGGGTTGCAGTTCGTGTCGACGATGGCGGCCACCGGGATGCCGAGGCGGTTCGCCTCCTTGATCGCAAGCTGCTCCTTGTTGGTGTCGATCACGAACAGCAGGTCGGGGACGCCGCCCATGTCCTTGATGCCGCCGAGCGCCTTCTCGAGCTTCTCCTTCTCACGGGAGAGCATCAGGCGCTCCTTCTTGGTCAGGCCCGGGCCGCCGGTCTCCAGCGTCTCGGTGACCTTGCGCAGGCGCGAGATCGAACCCGAGATCGTCTTCCAGTTGGTGAGCATGCCGCCCAGCCAGCGGGAGTTGACATAGTACTGGGCCGAGCGCTTGGCCGCCTCGGCGATCGTGTCGGCCGCCTGGCGCTTGGTGCCGACGAACAGCACGCGGCCGCCCTTGGCGACGGTGTCGCTCACCGCCTGCAGCGCCTGGTGCATCGCCGGCACGGTCTGGGCCAGATCGATGATGTGGATGTTGTTGCGCGTTCCGAAGATGTAGGGCTGCATCTTCGGGTTCCAGCGGTGCGCCTGGTGACCGAAATGCGCCCCCGCCTCGAGGAGCTGACGCATAGAGAAATCGACGGCCATGTCTGTGTACTCTCCGGTTATATCCGCCGCGGAGGGATGCGGCCGGCCGAGATCTCGGACGACCACCGGAAACGCCTCATTCAGGCATGAGGCCGGCTCCGCGTGTGGGATGGGCCGGCGCTTAGCAGAGGCCGGGTGCGAAGGCAAGGCGCGGAACGGCGCCCGCGCGATCGGCATCCAGGCCCCGGCCGTCGTCGGCGCAATCGTCAATCTTGCGTCAATCTTGCCCGGTCGCCGCGCTGGTCGCCCTCGAACACGGGACGGCTCACGCAGCCGCAAACACCGCCGCCACGTCCCCGGCGGTCATCACCCGGTAATCCCCCGCCGCCAGATCCGCCGGCAGGTCGAGGCCGCCGACCCGATCCCGGTGCAGGGCCGTGACGTGGTTGCCGATGGCGGCGAACATCCGGCGGACCTGATGGTAGCGGCCCTCCGTCAGCGTCACCGCGCAATGCTTGGCATCGGCGACGTCGAGGTGCACCGGCAGCAGCGGGCGGTCCTCACCCTCGAGCATCAGCGTGCCGGCGGCGAAGACCGCCGCCTCCCCGCCGGTCAGCGGCCGGTCGAGGGTGACGCGGTAGCGCTTGGCCACCTGCGCCTTCGGGCTGATGATCCGGTGCAGCAGAGCGCCATCGTCGGTCAGCAGCAGGAGGCCCGAAGTCTCCTTGTCGAGCCGCCCGACGGTCGAGAGCGGCGGGTCACGGCGGCGCCAGCGCTCCGGCAGAAGCCCGTAGACCAGCGGACCGGCCTCCTTGTGCGAGCAGGTCACGCCGAGCGGCTTGTGCAGCATCAGACACAGGCCGGGCAGCGGATCGACGGGCGCGCCGTCGATCGTCAGCCGGTCCGGCAGATCCGGGTCGAGGGCGATCCGGTCGCCGGCATCGACCAGATCCGCGCCATCGAGGCGGATCGCGCCGGCGCGGGCGAGGGTCTGGATCTCGCGGCGCGAGCCGTAGCCGAGATTGGCGAGGAGCTTGTCGAGCCGGACAGACTTGGCTGCGCTCACCGGCGCGCCTCGTAGACGCGGAAGCCGTTCGCCTGCACGGCAACGGAGACGCTCCGGAACGCCGCGCGCAGGGGCGCCTCGTAAGGCAGATGCGCGTTGGCCACGAGCCAGAGCGTGCCGCCCGGCCGCAGAACCTCGGATGCCCGGGCGATGAATGCGCGGCCGAGGGACGGGTCCTCGGTTCCGGCCTCGTGAAACGGCGGATTGGTGACGATGAAGTCGAGCTGGTCCGGTACCACGCCGGGCGTCCGGACATCCGCCCAGTGGATCGTGGCCCGCGGGTCGGCGACGTTGCGCCGGGCCATCTCGACGGCCCGGCGGTCGATCTCCACCAGCGTCAGGGCGGTGACCGCGTCCGATCCCAGCACCGCTCGGGACAGGATCCCGAGGCCGCAGCCGAAATCGGCGCCGCGGCCCTTGAAGGCCGGCAGATTCGCCAGGAGCAGCGCCGTGCCGGCATCCAGCCGGTCCCACGAGAAGATTCCGGGCTGCGTGCACAGGGCGAGGTTGTCGACATGGCGCGGACCGCCCTCGTCGATCGCCTCGGCGAGGCCAGCCGGCTCTGTCGGGCGCTCCGCCGTGCAGATCCGGTGATGCCGGCGCGGCTGGTCTGCGGCGGCGCAGCCGAAGGTCGTGAGTTCCTTGGCGAGACGGGTGCCGCCCCGGTCTTTCGGGGCCAGGGCGACCATGCGCCCGCCCGGCCCGAGGGCGCGCAGCACCTGGGCCAGCACGTAGCGCCGCTCGACCGTTCCGGGCGGCGCGAGCACCGTGGCCGCGTCGAGGCTGTTCTCGGACAGATCCTCCAGCCGTGCGGCGCCGGGGATCATGGGGGAAAGCTGGACGGCGTCGCCGGGAACCTCAGCGAGGTCGGCCGGCGGCAGGCCGTAGACGGCATGGCGCATGAACGGTTCGGGATCTGGAGAGCCAACGCCGGAACGCGAATCCGCGGCGGAGCGGGGCAAGCCCGCGCCCGACTCGGTTCATCCGGGGGAACACCGCGTTTATACCGGAACCGGCCGGGAAGCCCAGCCTCCCGGGCGCGGCCCCGTCGTCAGCCGCGCGGGAATTCGAGGCCCATCTCGCGGTAGCGGGCCGGATCGTCGGCCCAGTTCTCCCGCACCTTCACGTGCAGGAACAGGTGGACCTTGGCGTCGGCCGCCTCGGCGATCTCGACGCGGGCCGCCTGCCCGATCGACCGGATGGTCTGGCCGCCCTTGCCGAGCACGATGGAGCGCTGGCTCTCCCGCTCGACGAAGATCGTCTGCTCGATCCGAACCGACCCGTCGGGCCGGATCTGCCACTGGTCGGTTTCCACCGTCGAGCGATAGGGCAGTTCCTCGTGAAGCCGGTCGTAGATCTTCTCGCGGGTGATCTCGGCGGCGAGCATGCGCAGCGGCGCGTCCGAGACCTGATCCTCCGGATAGAGCCAGGGGCCCGGCGGCATCCGGGCCGCGAGGGCGCGGCGCAGATCGTCCACGCCGTCGCCGTTCAGCGCCGAGATCATGAAGGTCTCGGCGAAGGGCGCCGCGGCGTTGAGCTTGGCGGCGAGGTCGAGCAGGCGCTCGCGCGGGATCAGGTCGATCTTGTTGAGGATCAGCAGCTTCTCGCGCTTCACCTCGCCGAGCCGCCCGAGCACGGCCTCCACCTCCGCATCGACGCCCTTGCGCGCATCGACCAGCAGGCAGACCGCGTCGGCATCGGCGGCGCCGCTCCAGGCCGAATGCACCATCGCCCGGTCGAGGCGGCGCTTGGGCGCGAAGATGCCGGGGGTGTCGACGAGCACGACCTGGGCCGAGCCCTCGATGAGGATGCCCCGCACCAGCGCCCGGGTCGTCTGCACCTTCCGGGAGACGATCGAGACCTTGGTGCCGACGAGGTTGTTGAGCAGGGTCGACTTGCCGGCATTCGGCACGCCGATCAGCGCGACGAAGCCGGCCCGGGCGTCGGCGGGCGTGCCCGGGAGCATGGACGGATCGCGCGCGGGCTCCTGGCCCGGCATGGCGCCGGGGCCGTCCTGCGCGTCGTGATCGTCCGGTTCGTGCGTGTTCATGCTGTCTCCGTCGGCCCCGCATCCGCGGAGGCTCCGATTCCCTCTCGCTCCATCAGCGCCCGGGCGGCGGCCTGCTCGGCGATCCGCTTCGAGGTGCCGTCGCCGAGACCGGGCTCGAGGCCCTCGACCTGGACGGCGATGCGGAACCGGGGCGCGTGGTCGGGACCCGTGCGTTCGACCACCGCATAGGTGGGGATCGGCAGGCTGCGGCCCATGGCCCATTCTTGCAAGGCCGATTTGGCGTCACGGCCCCGTGCCGCAGCCGTCGGCTCGCCCGGGCGGAAATGCGCCTCGACCACCGCCCGGGCGGCGTCGAAGCCGGCGTCGAGGTAGATCGCCCCCAGGATCGCCTCGCAGACGTCGGCGAGGATCGTCTGATTGCGCCGGCCGCCACCCATCACCTCGCCCTGGCCGAGGATCAGGTGCGGTCCGACCTCCCAGGACGCGGCCACAACCGCGCAGGTCTCACGCCGGACCAGAGCGGCGAGCCGCCGGGAGAGATCGCCCTCGTCGGCCTCCGGAAAGGCGCCGTAAAGGCGATCGGCGACCGCGAGCCCGAGCACCCGGTCGCCGAGGAATTCCAGGCGCTGGTAGCTGCCGCCCCGACCGCTGGATTTGCTGGTATGGGTCAGGGCACGGGTGAGCAGGTCCTGATCGGCGAAGCTGTGCCCGATCCGCTCCTCGAGCGCGCTCAGGGGCGGCCGCGGCTTGTGGGCCCGACGGGATCGGGCGTTGGCCCGGGGCTGCGCGGCGTCGTCCAAGTCCGGACCGGTCAATGGATCGTCGTGAACAGGCGCGACCAGCGCACGTGGGCCGGCCAGTTCCAGACCTGCCACGCCGGGGTCCCCTCGTCGATCGAGAAGAAGATCATCTCGGCGCGCCCGACCAGATTGGCGAAGGGCACGTAGCCGACATTGGCGAGGTCGCGCGAATCGGTGGAGTTGTCGCGGTTGTCGCCCATCATGAAAAAGTGACCGGGCGGGACCGTGTACAGCTCGGTCTTGTCCCAGAAACCATTGTCGCCGTCGCGCTCGATCACCCGGTGGGCCACGCCATTGGGCAGGGTCTCCATATATTGCGGCACCTTGGTGGGCTGCCCGTAGGGATCGGTCGTCTCGTAATCGGCGATCCGCTCGCGCTTGACCGCCTTGCCGTTGATGTTGAGCACGCCGTCGATCATCTGGATCTTGTCGCCCGGCAGGCCGATCACGCGCTTGATGTAGTCGGTCGAATTGTCCTTGGGCAGCTTGAACACCGCGATGTCGCCGCGCTTCGGATCGGCGCCCCAGATCCGGCCCTCGGCCTGAATCGGAATGTATTCCGACAGCGGCAGCGAGTACTTGGAGTAGCCGTAGGAATATTTCGATACGAACAGGTAATCGCCGATCAGCAGGGTCGGCACCAGCGACCCTGAGGGGATGTTGAACGGCTGGAACAGCAGCGTCCGCACCACCAGGGCGATCAGCAGCGCCTGGATGCCGACCTTCAGCGTCTCGCGGATGCTGGCCCAGGTGCCGGTCTCGGCGGGTTTCCTGAGCGGCTTGCCGTCGTAATCCACGCGCGCGTTCCGTCTTTGGTTGAGGTTCGTCACCTGCCGCCAGCGGGGCGCAGCCCCGCCGCGCGCGGCTTGCTGATGTGCGGTTGGCCCGAGGAATGCGCCGCAATCGTGTCCGCTGTGAGCGGCGGTCTAGACCATGCGCGAGCCCCCCGCAACGCGCGACCGGGGCCGGCTAATCCGCGATGGCCGCCTCAACCGGCGACAGAGACCGGCAGGGCTTCAATGATCACGAAGGCTTGTGCCATCGGTGGATCGTCCGTGAGGCTCACATGCAGGCGCGCCGCGTGTCCGGCCGGCAGAAGGTCCGCGAGCCGCGCGGCCGCACCGCCCGCCAGCCGGAGGGTCGGCTGTCCGGAGGGCAGGTTCACCACCTCCATGTCGCGCCAGAACACGCCGGCGCTGAAACCCGTCCCCAGCGCCTTGGCGCAGGCCTCCTTGGCGGCGAAGCGCCGGGCGTAGCCCTCGGCACGGGCGGCCCGCCGGTCGCAGCGGGCCCGCTCGCCCTCGGTGAAGACCCGGTGGGTGAAGCGCGCGCCGTGCCGCTCCAGGGTCCGGGCGATCCGACGGATGTCGCAGAGATCCGACCCAATCCCGACGATCATGCGAGCCGGGCCCGATCCATGGCGGCCCGCATGTCGCGCACCGCTTGGTCGAGCCCCACGAAGATCGCGTCGGCGATCAGCGAATGGCCGATATTGAGCTCCCGGATCTGCGGCAGCGCCGCCACCGGCCCGACGCTGCCGAGGGTCAGCCCGTGACCCGCATGGATCTCCAAGCCGAGGCCGGCCCCGTGCTCGGCTGCGCGCCGGAGGCGGGCGAGTTCGTGGGCCGTGCGGCCGTCATCGTCCTCAAGGGCGGCCTCGCAGTAGCTGCCGGTGTGCAACTCGACCACCGGCGCCCCCAGGGCATGGGCGGCGTCCATCACCGCGGGCTCCGGCTCGACGAACAGCGAGACGCGGATACCGGCTTCCGCGAGGGTCCGGATGCGCGGCGCGAGGTGCTCCCGGCCGCCGACGATGTCGAGCCCGCCCTCGGTGGTGCGCTCCTCGCGCTTCTCCGGGACGAGGCAGGCGGCATGGGGCCGCGTGGCCAGCGCGATCGCCACCATCTCGTCGGTGGCCGCCATCTCGAAATTGAGCGGCACGGACAATCCGCGCTTCAGCGCGGCGATATCGGTGTCGCGGATATGGCGCCGGTCCTCGCGCAGATGCGCGGTGATGCCGTCGGCGCCCGCCTCGACGGCGAGCAGCGCCGCCCGCACCGGGTCCGGGTAATCGCCGCCGCGGGCGTTGCGGACGGTCGCGACGTGATCGATGTTGACGCCGAGGCGCAGCTTTTCGGAGGTCATCCGCTCGTTCGTCCCCGTGTCGGCGCGATGCGACAGGCTTACCGGCAGGGTTCGGAAGGCGCGGCGCGCCCTCACCCCGTGTCGGCGATATGCGGAGGATCGCGCGCGCCGGCAAGACGGCCGGGGCCGCGACACTTACCGATCGGCTGGCGCGCCCGTCATCGCGGAAGACGGCGATCCAGGGGACGAGGATCGTCACTCCGGGGATCTGGCGCCGCCGGGATTGGCGGCGCCGAGGGAGCAAGATCCCTGGGCGGGCCTTCCCGACAGGCGTCCCGCCCGGTCATCGAAGGGGCCGAAGGGCCCTCCCGCTCAGGCGAGGCGCAGGCGCGACCGGCCGTCCTTCCGCTCGGGCAGGGCATCGAGGATCGCCTTGACGATGGCTTTGGCGTCGAGGCCGGCCTCGGCGTACATCTTCTCGGGGCTGTCGTGGTCCTGGTAGGTGTCCGGCAGCGTCAGTGTCCGCACCCGGACCCCGCCCGCGTCCAGCGCCCCCGTCTCCGACAGCAGGTGCAGCACCATCGCGCCGAACCCGCCCCGCGAGCCCTCCTCGATCGTCAGCAGGACTTCGTGGTCCCGCGCGAGATCCAGGATCAGCGCCTCGTCCAGCGGCTTGGCGAACCGCGCATCCGCCACCGTCACCGCCACGCCCTGCTCGGACAGCGTGTCCGCCGCCTTCGAGGCCTCGGCCAGCCGCGTGCCCAGGCTGAGGATCGCCACCCGCGCCTCCGCGTCCCGGCGCACCACCCGGCCCTTGCCGATCGCCAGGACCTCGCCCCGCTCCGGCAGCTCGACCCCCACGCCCTCGCCGCGCGGGTAGCGCAGGGCGATCGGGCCCGAATCATGCGCGTGGGCGGTGGCCACCATGTGCACCAGCTCGGCCTCGTCGGAGGCCGCCATCACGGTCATGTTCGGCAGGCAGCACAGATACGCCAGGTCGAACGCGCCGGCATGCGTCGCCCCGTCCGCGCCCACCAGACCCGCCCGGTCCAGGCAGAACCGCACCGGCAGGTTCTGCAGCGCCA
>NZ_FPBW01000058.1:0-15560 GCF_900116795.1 Methylobacterium sp. UNCCL125
GAGAAGGCGACGCCGGGGAAGCCCAGGAAGCTGTAGTTCTGGGTGGCGTTGGCGCGGCGGGCGAAGTCGACGTACTGGGCGTCGGCCTCGAAGCCGATCACCACGCCCGAGCCCGGCGTGAACTGGTAGTTGTAGCCGATCTGGGCGCCGCCCGAGAAGCCGTCGTTGTTGTTGCGGTTGTTGACGCTGACGACGCCCGAGGTGCCGGGGGAGTTGATCAGCGAGCCGCCCGGCAGAGCGTAGCTGGTGGTGTTGCGGCTGTTGGCGTCGAAGCCGTAGCCGGCGTTCACACCGACGTAGAAGCCGGTCCAGGTGAACACCGGCACCGGCGTGAACACCGGCGGCGGCGCAGCGCGGCGCGGCAGGTCGGCGGCGGACGCCGCGGCCGTGAGAGCGGTGAATGCAGCCAGAGAGGCCAGGATCTTGGTCATGTCCGTGTTGGTTCCGTTAGCAGCGTCTGCTGATCTCGACGTATCAGGCGCGCGATCGGGAAGATGTAGCTCGCCGGCAACACTTGGAAATTCGCGCGCGCCCCGATCTCGGCATCCTTAACGGTTCTATACCGCAGAAATGTCACTCAAAGACGAACAGGAAGATCTATCGTCGTCTACGGGTTGTCCTCCGGGCCGGGGCGCGCGGGATTGCGCCGGCCTGCGTTTGGTCGGCGTGCCTGACCAAGCAGCCTGGAGGCCTGCGGCGATGATATGCGGCGAAGACCTGCGCGGTGGCGCCCGGACGCACGTCGCCGGTGTCGCCCAGGGTCAGCCGCACGCCGTCCGTCCGCGGTCCGGCACGACGGCCCCTGGCGTACGTCTCGACGTACGCGGACGGATCGAAAGCTGATCGCTACGGTACGGCCACTTTGCGATTGCAGCTTTCGGGATCGGATCTCGCGGCGGCGTCGCGGGCCGCGGATGCGGCCGATCGCCGGCCGGCGGCGCCTCGACCCTGTCCTGCGGTCTCCGAAGCGCTGGGATAGAGGTGGGCGCCCCGCGATGACGATGCGCCGGGGTCGACTTACCGGCGCGGGGGCTGCGGTTCGAAGTCCAAACCGCATCTCTTCTCGACAGAGGCCTGCTCCAATGCCTTCACCGCTCCCTTGCGGCGCGTGAGTTCGGCGGTCTGATGGTTGTCGCCATCGATGAAGTGAAGGGCCGGCAGGACGATGACCGCACCGACTGTCGTGGCGACTTGGTCGCTGCGGCGCTTTTCATCCTGCGGCCCAGCCGCCTGTGCCGCCCGCGCGGAGACCCGTCCCGGCTCTTCGCGGATCTGCGCACAGGTTAAATGGCTGAGCTGAATCGGCGAACATACGTCGCCGCGACCTTCTCGTCGTGTGTTTATGCGGGGATCCTTAAGATACGGTCCAGATATCGGCTATGGCGTCGTCTGCAAAAATCGGCCGTTATCAAATTACAGGGACGAAAAGGACCAGCCATTAAATAGAAATTTATGTCGAAAAAGTTCCGGCCGGGTCGATCTATCGCGATCGTGTGACCGATCGCACGGGTGGCACCGGGACGGCTGGACCGATGACGGATGACTTCCAGACGATGTTCGGGCCTCCGAGCGGCATTCCCGCGGCTCCTCGCCGGTTGCGACCCGGACTGTCGTTGCGCGGACCTGGATGGGCGGTCAGGCTCGTCGAACATGGCGCGTGCCGAGGGGGCATATCCGGGGACGTATCGGAACGCCCTGGGCTTCGCCGCCGACCCGCCCGACGTGCGATCGGCCCGCCCTTGCCGCTCCGTGATCGTCCGCGGCTCGATCCGGGCCGCCGGCGGGCGGGCGCCGCCTGCGGGATCGGACCTGAGCGCCGGACGCCCCGTTCCGCCCGGATCCCCTCCGCGTTCGGCGCAGCCCACCGCGGTCCCGCTGCCACCGATCCGGTGGCGCTGGCGTGACCGTTGCACCTGAAGGTCTCCATCGGCAAAGACCCTGCCGCGATACGTCTTCGAACGCATCGAAGCGTCTCGCGACCGAGAATGGACCATGACGCACCAATGCGCAGAGGTATCGGCGATCGGCCGCGGACGCCATCGATGAAGGCGGCCGACGAAGGCGATCGCGTGGGCGCCATCTGCCAAGCCCTGCGCCGGGCCATCGTGGAACGGGCGCTGGCCCCCGGCGACCGCCTGCCCGAGGATGCCCTCGGCGAACGGTTCGGTGTGAGCCGCACCATCGCCCGGCAGGCCCTGTTGCGGCTGGCCGGGGAAGGCCTGGTCGACCTCCGCCGCAATCGCATCGCCGTCGTGGCGACGCCGAGTTGGGAGGAGGCGCGTGACACCTTCGACGTGCGCCTCGGCCTGGAGCGGCTCGTGGTGCGCCGCCTCGCCGGACAGCTCAGCCCCGAGCAGCGTCAGATTCTGCTGGATCAGATCGCCCGCGAGGAGGCCGCCCGGGGCGGGCCCGAGGCGCTTTCGATCCGGCTCGCGACCGAATTCCACCTGATGCTCGCCGAGATGACCGGCAGCGCCGTGCTGACCCGGTATGTCGCCGAACTCGGCTATCGCTGCGCCCTGATCCTGTCCCTCTACAGCCGGCCGCATTCCTCGGACTGCGCCGTGAGCGAGCACCGCGACATCGTCGCCGCTCTGGTCGCGGGTGATGCCGAACGCGCCGCCGCGCTCATGGACCACCACCTCGATGCGGTCGCCGAGCGGGCGCGCATCGTGCCCCCGACCCCGCGCGAGCGCGATCTCGGACGCCTGCTGGCGCCCTACGTCGCGGGCGGCGGAGCCTGAGCCTTCGGCGTCAGGCCGTGAGGCCGTGCTTCGTCAGCAGACGCTCTGCGCTGTCGTTCCAGACCTCCATCCCGACGATCAGGCCGTCGCGCACGGTGAAGCGGTCGACGTAGCGGTTGCCCTCGAAGGGCGTGCCGTCCGGCCAGGCGCCGTAGAGCGTCCCGAGGCTGTAGACCGTCGTGACGCCGTCGCCCGGGACCACGTCCAGCCGCTCCATCCGCTTCTTCACCCAGGCGTAGCGCCCGGCATTGAAGGCCGTGACCTCGGACGGATGGTTGAAGACCCGCGCGCCGGTGAACACGATCCGGGTGCCCGGCGCCATGTAGCGGGCGGCCGTCTCGGGATCCGGGACCATCGAGGCCTCGAGATAGGCGGTGACGTTGGCGGCGTCGCGCGCGGTCGCCGCGCTGTGGGTCACATCGGTCATGGCAGGCCTCCTGTCGGCCCTAACGTGCCGCAAAAGGCCGGTCCGTGCATGCAGGAAGTGTATGCACTTTGACACGTGATTGAGCACAATATGCCTCCGAAGGTGCACGCACGCGGCGCCGGGAGCGGCCGAGCACCGGAATCTCGCTGGCATGGAGGTTGCGGTCTTCTGGGGCGACCCGCCCTCGGAGACACGCCATGGCCTCCTTCCTGCCCACGACCCTGCGCCGCTTCGCGGTGACGACGAGCGCGCTGCTCGGCCTCGCGGTCTCGACCGCGCAGGCGGCCGACACCGTCAAGATCGGCCTCGTGACGGCCCTGAGCGGCCAGTCCGCGAAATCCGGCGAGGCCATCTCCCGCGGGATCGGGCTCGCCATCGACGAGATCAACGCCAAGGGCGGGGTGCTCGGACGGCCCCTCGAGCTCGTGGCCCGCGACGACGAGGCCAACCCGTCCAAGGGCGTGCTGGCGACCCGCGAGCTGATCCAGCGGGTCGGCGTCGTCGCGGTGGTCGGCGGCCTCGACACGCCGGTCTCGATGGCGATCGTGCCCATCGCCAACCAGATGAAGGTGCCGTTCATCGGCCCCTGGGCGGCCGGCACCGGCATCACCCGCAACGGTGCCGCCGACAATTACGCCTTCCGCGTCTCGGCGGTCGACGCCCTCGTCGACGAGGCGCTGGTCGCCTACGCGGTGAAGACCTACGGGGCGAAGAAGCCCGGCATGATCCTCGTCAACAACGCCTGGGGCGAGTCGAACCAGAAGGGCCTCAAGGACGCCCTGCAGGCGGCCAACCTCCCGGCGGCGGGCATCGAGAAGTACGAAGCCAACGACGTCGACATGGTGCCCCAGCTGTCCAGGCTGAAGGAGGCCGGGGCCGACGCGCTGTTCCTCGTCGGCAATGTCGGTCCCTCGGCCCAGGTGGTGAAGTCCCTCGACCGGATGGGCTGGTCGGTGCCGGTCGTCTCGCATTGGGGGCCGGCGGGCGGCCGCTTCGACGAGCTCGCCGGCCCGAGCGCCGCCAAGGTCCACTTCATCCAGACCTTCACCTTCGCGGGCAACACGTCGCCGAAGGCGAATACGGTGCTGGACGCGCTCAAGGCCAAGTACCCGGCGATCAAGTCGATGGCCGACGTCACCCCCGCCGTCGGCATCGCCAACGCCTACGACGCCACGCACTTGCTGGCGCTCGCCATCGAGGCCGCGGGTTCCACCGAGGGCCCGAAGGTCCGCGACGGCTTCTACAAGATCGGCACCTATCCGGGTCTGATCAAAACCTACGACAAGCCCTTCGCCCCCGGCCAGCACGACGCACTCGGCCCGAACGACTACGTGTTCACCCGCTTCAAGGACGGTGAGATCGTCGCGGTGACCAACTGAGCCCCGCGATGCTGACCTCCATCCTCGTCAGCGGCCTCGGCCTCGGCAGCATGTACGGGCTCGTGGCGCTCGGCTTCCACGTCACCTACGCGGTGTCGGGGACCGTGAACTTCGCGCAAGGCAGCGTCGTCACCCTGGGCGCGGTCCTGGCCTACGCGCTCGGCGTCACCCTCGGCTGGCCGATGCCGGCCGCGATCGTCCTGGCGCTCGCCGGCTGCGCCCTGTTCGGCCTTGTGGTCGAGCGGGCGCTGGTCCGTCCGTTCGTGGCCCGCGGCTCGGATGCGTGGCTCCTGGCGACGGTGGCGGGGGGCATCGTCCTCGACAACACCGTGCTGTTCACCTTCGGCAAGGAGCCGCGCAGCCTGCCCTCGCCGCTGGCGACGAAACCCGTTGAGATCCTCGGGACCGGCATCTACCCGTTGCAGCTCGTGATCCCGGTGGTCGGGATCGCCCTGGCCTTCGCGATCCGCACGGTGTTCCGCCGGACCGATCTCGGCCGTGTCCTCCTCGCCGTGGCGCAGAACGCCGATGCCGCCCGCCTGATGGGGATCGACGTGCGCCGCACCGTGGCCTGCGCCTTCGCGCTCTCGGCGGTGCTGGCCGGCATCGCGGGCCTGCTGATCGCGCCGCTCTTCTCGGTGTCGGCCGAGCTCGGCACGCTGTTCGGCATCAAGGCCTTCGCGGTGGCGATCCTCGGCGGCATCGGCTCCGCCACCGGGGTGATCCTGGCGGGGCTGCTCTACGGCCTCGTCGAGGCCGGCGTCACCGCCACCCTCGGCTCGACCTACACGCAGCTCGTGGTGTTCTCGGTGATCATCCTGGCCCTCACCCTGCGCCCCGACGGCCTGCTCGGCCGCGCCGCGGTCAACAAGGTCTGACGCGATGCCGTACCTGCGCTCGGCTCCGGTGACGCGGCTTGGCATCGCCGGCCTCACCGCCGCCGCGCTCGGCCTCGTCGCGCTGACCGCGGGCTACAGCCACTTCGTGATCGCCCTCGTGGCGCTGACGACGGTGGCGGGGGTCGGCCTCAACGTGCTCCTCGGCCTGACCGGGCTGATCTCGTTCGGCCATGCCGGCTTCTACGCGATCGGCGCCTACGCGAGCGCGATCCTGACGCTCCAAGGCGTCAGCTTCTGGCTGGCACTCCCGGCGGCGGCGCTGATCGCGGCGCTCGTCGGCGGCCTCGTGGCGGTGCCGGCGATGCGGGTGAAGGGCCCCTACCTCGCCATGCTGACGATCGCCTTCGGCTTCATCGTCGAGCACGGCCTGATCGAGGGCGGCGAGCTGACCGGCGGCCAGAACGGCTTGGTCGTCACGGACGCGCCGACGCTCCTCGGCGAGCCGGTGAGTGCGGCCGGGCTCGCGGTGCTGGCGGTGCTCGCGGCCGGCGCGAGTCTCGCCGGGTTCGACCTCCTCGCCCGCAGCCGCCTCGGCCGGGCGATGCGCGCCGTGCGCGACGCCGACGTCGCCGCGGCGGCTTTGGGCTTCGATCCGGTCCGGGTGAAGGCCCTGGCCTTCGCGATCTCCGCCGCCCTGACCGGCCTCGCGGGGGCTGTCCTGCCGCCGCTGATGCTGTTCATCGCGCCGAGCTCGTTCCCGTTCTCGCAGTCGATCCTGTTCGTCCTGTCGGTGATCGTCGGGGGCGCCGGCACGGTGCTCGGCCCGCTCTTCGGCGCCCTCGTCACCGTGCTGCTGCCGGAGGCGCTGTCCGGCCTCGCCGAGTACCGCCTGCTGTTCTTCGGGGTCGCGACCCTGGCGGTGCTCTGGCTGGTGCCCTCGGGGCTGGTCGGCAGCCTAGCCCGGCTGCTGCCCCGCGGCCGGGACGCGCCGGGCGCCGGGGACAGCGAAGAGGTGTCGCTGCCCGGCACGACGGCGCGCGATCCCCTGGTCCTCGAGGGCATCGGCATCCGCTTCGGCGGCATCACGGCTGCGGAGGGGGTCGACCTCACCGCCCAGCCGGCGGCGGTCACCAGCGTGATCGGCCCGAACGGGGCCGGTAAGACCACCGTGCTGAACATGATCTCGGGCTTCTACCGCCCGACCGCCGGGGTGATCCGCCTGGGCGGACGCGACCTCGCTGGCCGGCCGGCGCACGTCGTCGCCCGCGCCGGCATCGCGCGCACCTACCAGACCACGCGCCTGTTCGGCTCGCTCCCGGTGGTCGACAACGTCGCCCTCGGTTTCGCGCCGGGCCGGCTGTGGCGCCGCGCGCAGGCGCAGGACCGCGCGACGGCCGCGTCGCTCCTCGCGTTCGTCGGCTACCGGGGCGCCCTCGACCGCTTGGCCGCCGAATTGCCCCATGTCGACCGGCGGCTCGTGGAGATCGCCCGGGCGCTCGCCGGCGGCCCCACGGTGCTGCTTCTCGACGAGCCCGCCGCCGGCCTGTCGCGGGCCGACACCGACCGGCTGGCCGGCCTGATCCGCCGGATCGCCGACAGCGGCGTCGCGGTCGTCCTGGTCGAGCACGACATGCCGCTGGTGATGGGCATCTCCGACCACATCCTCGTCATGGATGCCGGGCGCCCGATCGCACGCGGCACGCCCGCCGAGATCCGGCGCGACCCGGCCGTCCTGCGCGCCTATCTCGGCGGCGCCGACACGCCCGCCCGGCCGCGAAGCACGCCGTGGCAGGGGCCGGCGGATGCCGTCCTCTCCGTCCTCGACCTGACGGCCGGCTACGGCGCCGCGCCCGTCCTCGATGGCATCCATCTCGACGTGCGGCCGGGCGAGACCGTCGCCCTGCTGGGCGCCAACGGCGCCGGTAAGTCCACGGCCATGCGGGCTCTGGCGGGACTGCTGCGCCCGGTGGCGGGATCGATCGTGTTCGACGACCGGCGCGTCGAGGCGCTGCCCGCGCACCGGATCGCCCGCAGTGGCCTCGTCCTGGTGCCGGAGGGCCGGCAGGTCTTCCCGGAGCTCAGCGTCGTCGAGAACATCCGCCTCGGCGCCTTCGGACGCGGGACGCCGATCGACCCGGCCGAGGTCGAGCGCCTGCTCGACCGGTTCCCGCGGCTGCGGGACCGGGCAGCGAGCCGGGCGGGCCTGCTCTCCGGCGGCGAGCAGCAGATGCTGGCCATCGCCCGCGGGTTGATGGCGCATCCGCGCATCCTGCTCCTCGACGAGCCGTCGCTGGGCCTCGCCCCGGCGATGATCAACGCCCTCTACGCCACCGTGGCCGAACTGCGCGACGAGGGCGTCACCATCCTGATCGTCGACCAGATGGCGGCGCTCGCCCTCACGGTCGCCGACCGCGGCTACGTGCTGGAGCAGGGCCGGGTGGTCGCGCGCGGAACCGCCGCGGCACTGTCGGCGGACAAGGGGCTGGAAGCGGCCTATCTCGGTGCGGCGTAACAGGGTCTCCACATGGACACGAATGCGGGCCACGGCCGCTACAGCTTCAGCGCGCTCCCGGATCGGCCGGTCTACGACTGGCCGGAGGGCAAGCGCCTCGCCGTCTATGTCGGGCTGAACCTGGAGACTTTCGCGTTCGGCCAGGGCCTGGGCGCCGAGCTGGCGCCGGGCGGCCCGCAGCCGGACGTGCTCAACTACGCGTGGCGCGACTGGGGCAACCGGGTCGGCGCGTGGCGGATCGCCGAGATGCTGGACGCGCTCGCAATGCCCGCGAGCGTGCTTGTCAACAGCAACCTTTACCGGGACTGCCCCGGGCTGATCGAGGCGTTCCGCGCCCGCGGCGACGAGATCGTCGGCCACGGGCGGACCAACGCGGAGCGGCAGGGCACCCTCGAGGAGGCCGCCGAG
This sequence comes from Methylobacterium sp. UNCCL125, assembly GCF_900116795.1. NCBI lineage: Bacteria > Pseudomonadati > Pseudomonadota > Alphaproteobacteria > Hyphomicrobiales > Methylobacteriaceae > Methylobacterium > Methylobacterium sp. UNCCL125. Next base: position 8,310 of record NZ_FPBW01000058.1, read on the forward strand.
CGGGCCCTGATCGCCGAGACGACGGCGGTGATCGCCGCGCAGGAAGGCCGCCCGCCTTCCGGCTGGCTCGGCCCCTGGATCTCGCAGTCGCGGTTGACGCCCGACCTGCTCGCCGAGGCAGGCTACCGCTACCTGCTGGACTGGGACCACGACGATCAGCCGACCTGGTTCGCGACCCGCAACGGCGGCCGGATCCTGGCGGTGCCGTACCCGCAGGAACTCAACGACATCCCCGCCATCGTCGCCCGCAAGGAGACGGGCCGCCAGTTCGCGGACGCCATCGTCGACGCCTTCGACGAGATGTTGCAGCAGGCGCAGGCCGCGCCCCTCGTCATGGGCATCGCGCTCCACCCCTACATCGTCGGACGACCGCACCGGCTGCGGCCCCTGCGGCGGGCGCTCCAGCACATCGCCGACCACCGCGGCGACATCTGGCTCACCACCGCCGGTGCGATCGCCGACCACATCGTCGCGCAGGAGGCCGGGCCGCGCTGACGCGGTCCCAGTCCGGGCCGGAGGGCCTCAGAGCACCTGCGAGAGAAACCGGCGCGTGCGCTCGTCCTGGGCGGAGGCGAAGAAGGTCGCGGGCGGGCCGTGCTCGACGATGACGCCGCGGTCGGTGAAGTAGATGTGGTCGGCGACGTCGCGGGCGAAGTTCATCTCGTGCGTGACGAGCATGCAGGTCATGCCCTCCTCGGCGAGTTCCCGGATCGTCACCAGTACCTCTTTGACCGTCTCCGGATCGAGGGCAGCGGTGACCTCGTCGAACAGCATCACGTCCGGCCGCATTGCCAGCGAGCGGGCGATGGCCACACGCTGCTGCTGGCCGCCAGACAGCTCGCCGGGATAGGCGTTCTCCTTGCCGGCCAGCCGGACCTTGGCGAGGAGCGCCCGCGCCCGCGCCTCGACCTCTCGCTTCTCCTGACCGAGGACGTGGATGGGAGCCATCATCACGTTCTGCAGCGCGGTCTTGTGCGGGAACAGGTTGTATTGCTGGAACACCATGCCGACCTTGCGGCGCAGCGCCAACTTGTCGAGCCGCGGATCGGTGACGTCGATCCCCTCGACCTCGATCGAGCCCGCGGTGACCGGCACCAGCGCGTTGATGCAGCGGATCAGCGTCGACTTGCCCGAGCCCGAGGGGCCGATGATGCAGACGACCTCGCCCTTGCGGACGTCGAAGCTGATCCCCTTCAGCACCTCGAACGTCCCGAAGGACTTGTGCACGTCGGCGATGCGGACGATCGGCTGATCGGGCGTCCAATTCGGGGACGGGGTTTCGGCCAGGGTCGCGCGCGTCATGGTTTCAACGGGTCTCGAAGCGGCGTTCCAGGGCGGCGGTGAACCGGTCGATCGGGTAGCAGTAGAGGAAGAAGCAGAGCAGGGCGAAGCCGTAGAGCGGGGCGAACAGCTCGGGGCGGCCGCCCTCGGCGGCGTGCACCTGTGCGGTCAGCGTCAGCATCTCGGTGACGCCGACGATCGACGCCTGCACCGTCGCCATCGCGATCAGCGAATAGACGTTCATCCAGGGCGGCAGCATCCGCTTTGCGCACTGGGGCAGGATGATGCGCCACATCGTCTGCCGACGGGTGAAGGCCAGGGATTCGGCGGCCTCCCACTGGGTGTTCGGCACCGAGCGCACCGCGCCGCGGACGATCTCGGCGACGTTGGCCATGACCGGCAGGCTGAAGCCGAAGGTCGCCTTCACCCAGTCGGGCAGCGGCACGCGGAGGCCGAACACCGTGATCTGGAACGGCACGAGGAACATCACGAAGAACAGCAGCACCAGCCAGGGCACGTTGCGGAAGACCTGCGTGGCGCACCACGCGAGGCGGGGCAGGATCCGCCCCTCCGCCAGCATGGCCAGCCCGAGCCCGATGCCCGCCACCGTGCCGATCGCCATCGCCATCAGCGAGATCGCCACGTTAAAGGCGAAGCCCGTGAGCAGGAGCGGCGCCCACTTGATCACGACCTCCAGCGGCGACAGCGCGGCGGCCCCGCCCTGCGCCCAGGCCGGGACGGCGACGAGGGCGAGCCCGGCGAGCAGCCAGAGATGGGCCGGGCGCAGGCGCGACGCTGCGCGGTCCTTCGGGAGCGCGAACGGCAGGAGGACTGGCAGGTCCCCCGGTCGCCGGCCCTGCGAATCTGGGGCGCTCATCGGCCGTATCCCGGGATGAGCAGGGCGCGCTCCCAGCGGTGCATGATCCAGACGAGCACGCCGACGAGGACCGCGTAGGTCGCGAGCAGCACCAGCATCATCTCCAGGACGTTCTGCGACTCGGACCAGATCTGCTTGACCGCGTACAGGGTCTCCGGGACCGCGATGGCGTAGGCCAACGTGGTGGTCTTCAGGAGGTTGATGAGGTTGTTGTTCAGGGCCGGCAGGCACACGCGCAGGGCCAGCGGCAGGACGACGTACCGGTAGGCCTTGAAGCGGGTATAGCCCAGGGCCTCGGCGGCCTCGATCGTGGTCCGGGGCACGGCCTCGATGCCGGAGCGGAAGATCTCGACGTTGAACGCGCCCGCGAACAGCGACAGCGAGATGATCGCCCACTGGACGTTGTTGAGGATCGGCGCGCGCAGGCCGTCGGCCGAGCGGATGTCCGGGAGCAGCGTCCCGAGGCCGAAGTAGAAGAAGAAGATCTGCACGAGCGGCGGCGTGTTGCGGAACACCACCACGAAGCCGTTGACCAGCGCCCGCAGGACGCGCGACGGCCCGCTCTGCAGGAGCGCCCCGACGGCGCCGATGACGAGGCTCGCCAGGATGGTGCTGATCCCGAGGAGCAGCGTCATCCGCAGGCCGGCCACGTACCGGTCCCAGTCGTAGGGATCGTAGAAGATTGTGAAGTTGAAGCCCGTGGTCTCGTAGAGCTGCTGGAACCACGCCTGGATCGTGGCGATCATCGCGGGTGAACGCCCGGCTTCGTCGTGCAGGCGCGCATCAGTTGGTCGCGTTCTTGTACTTCTCGTACATCGCCTTCGAGTAAGCGGTCGGCTCGATGCCCCACTTCTTCTCCTCGTTGACGATGAAGCCGGTCTTCATCCAGTCCTTGGTGGCGTCCTCGACCGCGGCCTGGAGCGTGGTGTTGCCCTGCGCCACCGCCATCATCCACGGGGCGTCGAGGATGCCCTTGAGCGGCAGCGCGTAGTTGGCCTTCCAGTCGTCGTCGAGCAGTTTACCCTGCAGCATGCTCTGGTCGTAAACGTAGCCGATGCAGTTGCCCTGCTTGAGCGCGAAGAGCGGCTTCTCGGATCCGTCGAAGGCGACGATCTCCGCCCCGTAGGTCCGCGCGACGTCCTTGTTGTACCAAGCCCCCGAGGTGGCGCAGACCGGCTTGCCCTTGAGCTGCGCCCAGTCGGTGATCCCGGACGACTTGGGCAGTAGGACGTTCACGAAGTCGGAATAGTAGTTCGGGTCGATCGCCTGGACGACGCGGCGGCGCTCCGGCTTGTCCGACAGGGTGGCGATCAGCAGATCGACCTTGCCCTGCTGCAGGAACTCGATCCGGTTGGCCGAGACGACCGGCACGAGTTCGAGCTTCACGCCCAGGCGCTTGGCGAGGTCGGCGGCGAGGTCGGGCTCGAGGCCGATGATCGTCCCGCTCGGGTCGCGGAAGCCGAACGGCTTGTAATCCGCCTTCACGCCGACGATCAGCGTCCCGCGCTTCTTGATCGCGTCGACGCCGTCGGCGGCCGTGGCCCGGCCGGGCAGCGCGGTGGTCGACAACGCCGCGAGCGCGGCCATCGCCCCGGTGGTCAGAAGGGTGCGGATCGTGCGGCGCATCGGATCTTTCCTGCTCGGGTCAACCGATCTTGGCATGGTTTCTAGCAATCCACGAGCCATTAGCCGGCGCATCAACTGAAACGTGCCAAGGCGAAGGGCGTGAGATCGACCGTGCCGCCGCTCCCGGCCAGTTCTGCCGCGACGGCCTCGCCGATGCCGGCCGAGTGCTTGAAGCCGTGCCCCGAACAGGCGGAGACCACCGTGACCCGGTCCATCGCGGGATGCCGGTCGATGATGAAGCCGCGGTCGGGAGTCACCGTGTAGACGCAGGCCGCGGCCCGGACGACCTCCGGGGTCGCGCCGGCCACCCGGTCCGCGACGCGCAGCCGGTACATGTCGTCGGATTCGGACGGGTCGACGCGGCGCTCCACCCCGTCGGCACTGGTGGTGGTGTCGTACTGCTCGGTCGCGACCTTGATGGAGCCGTCGAGCGGCGGGAAGCCGTAGAGGTAGTCCGTGTCGCCCGTCCCGTACATCCAGATGAAGACCGGCGAATGCGGCCCGTAGGCGGTCTCGTCCGCCAGCGCGTACCAATGCAGGAGCTGACGGCGGACGGTCAGGAGCCGGTCGAATGGGCTCCCGAGCAGCGGGGCCGTCCAGGCGCCCGCGGCCACGACGGCGCGGTCGGCCAGGATGGTCCCCTCCGCGGTGTCGATACGGACGCCGCTCCCGTCCTGCTGCAGCCCGACCACCGCGCAGTTCGTCCGGATCTCGGCGCCCGCGGCCCCCGCGCGGCCGAGCTGCGCCGCGAGGCAGCGCTCCGGGAACACGTAGCCGCCGCCCGGCTCGTAATAAGCCTTCTCGTCGCCCGCGAGGTTGAGGAATTGCGGGAATCGGCGGGCCACCGCCGCACCGTCGAGCACCTCGTGGGCGATGCCGGCCCCCTGTGCCGCGCTGATCGAGCGTCCGACGAAATCCGGCTTCCCGTGATGGGACGAAGTGCCGTGGCCGGGTGCCATGACGAGGGCGCCGCAGGCGTTCAGCAGGGTCTCGCCGGTCTCGGCCTCCAGCTCGCGCCAGATGCGGTGCGAGGCGGTGACGAAGGGAACGTAGTCGGCGCCCTCACCGACCGCCTGCCGGGTGATCCGCGTCTCGCCGTGGCTGGACCCGAGCGCGTGGGGCGGCGCGAAGCGGTCGAGCCCGATGACCGCGGCGCCCCGCTTCGCCAGCTGGTAGAGCGCGGCGCTGCCCATCGCGCCGAGTCCCAGAACGGCGACGTCGTAGCGGCGGCTCACGGCCGGCACTCCCGCAGGCTGCCGGGACGGGACGCCGCCGCAGCGCGGAACGGGGGCAAGTCGGCAGGTCGAGGCATCCGGAGGCGGTCTCGCGTGGCACGGGAAGACGACACACAGGATGATGGATGCCAAGCATCGCGTTTGACCAGGACCGACGGTTTCTTGCACGGCTGAGCCGTGTGAGGCCGGAGAGCGCTAGCGGAATGGCTGTAGAGACCGCGGATTCACCGCAGGAGATCGGCTTCATCCTCGTGCCTGGCTTCGCGCTGATGTCCTTCGCCTCGGGCTGCGAGCCGTTCCGCGCGGCCAACGATCTCGCCGGGCGGCCGCTCTACCGGCTGCGCTACTTCGGCGAGGCGGAGGGCCGGGTCGCCGCCTCGTCGGGCGCGGAGGTCCCCACCGAGGCGCTGCCGCGCCAGCGCGGCCATCTCCATACCCTCTTCGTCTGCGCGGGCGGCGAGCCGACCGGGTGGGACAGGCCCGAGATCCACGCGACCCTGCGGCGGATGGCTCGGCTCGGCGTGCGCATCGGCGGCATCTCGGGCGGTCCCTACCTGATGGCTGCGGCGGGCCTGCTGGCCGATCGCGCGTTCACGCTGCACTGGGAATATGCCGGCGCCACGGTCGAGACCTTCCCCGACGCGCGCCTGAACCGGGCACGCTACGTCGCCGACGGCGATCGCCTGACCTGCGGCGGCGGCGTCGCGCCCCTGGAGATGGCCCACGCCCTGATCGCCGAGCGCATGGGTGAGGCCTTCGCCCGCCGCGTCTCCGACTGGTTCCTCCACACCGCCATCGGCGCCGCCGACGACCCGCAGCGGGCCTCCGCGGTCGAGCGCTATGGAATTCACCATCCGGCCCTGCTGACGGTGCTGGAGACGATGGAGAAAACGGTGGAGGCGCCGCTCGGCCGCCTCGCCATGGCGCGCCTCGCGTCCATCAGCCCACGCCACCTCGACCGGCTGTTCCTCGAGAAGCTCGGGTTGAGCTTCTCGGCCCAGTACAGGGCCATCCGCCTCGCCCATGGACGGCGTCTGCTGCGCCAGAGCCCGCTCCGGATCGGTGAGATCGCGACCGCCTGCGGCTTCGCGAGCGCGGCCCATTTCGCCCGCTGCTACCGGTCCCAGTTCGGCTGCAGCCCGTCCGCGGAGCGAGCGTGACGACCGTTCGGGCAATCCGAGCGGTCAGTCCCGCGCGTCCGGGAGAGCCTTCGGCTCGGCGGGATCCTCCCGGCGCAGCGCGACGCCGCTGGTGCCCTGGGCCAGCATCGCCCGCAGCAGCGCCTCCATCTGCCCGGCGGCCGCCTCGACCGAAAGGCCGCCCTCCCGGATGTTCGAGATGCAGTTGCGCCGGGAATCGGCCAGCCCCGGCTCCGGGCCGAACGTCACGTAGCAGCCGAGGCTGTCCGAGGCCGACAGGCCCGGCCGCTCCCCGATCAGCACCACGACGCAGCGCGCCCCCAGCCGCGCCCCGATGGGATCGCCGATCGCCACCCGCCCCTGGCTCGCGACGACCACCGGGGCGAGGCTCCAGCCCGCCCGGCGCACCCGCGCCGCGAGCGCGGCGGCGGCGGGGACCGCGTTCAGCGCGACCGCCGTCGCCGAGAGCCCGTCCGCGATCACGATGGCGACGTCGAAGCCCGGCCCGTGCTCGTCGAGCACCGTGGCGGATTCCGGAGCGAGGCTGCGGCCCCGGTCCGGCCGGCGCAGGTACTCCGTCCGGTCGGACACGGCGGAGCGGACCTCCACCGACTCCAGGCCCTGGGCCCGCAGCGCTGCGCGGATCGCGGCCGCGTCGAGGGGCGTCCAGACCGCCTCGCGGGCGCGGGCATGGTCGAGGCCGAAGGCGAGCGCCGCGCCGGTGGGAAGGCCGGCGCCGTGCGCGCCCAGGGCGATGCGGGCCTGGGTCAGCCCGCGCAGATCGCGCAGCGTCGGGGTGCCCGCGTGGGCCGGCTTGGCCGGCTCGGTCGGGTCGCTCACGCGGCCCGCCCGGGCAGGAGCCGGGTGGCCGCGGCGAGGGCCGGGGGCAACTCACCCGTGGCGCTGGTGAGCCGGCCCTGCGCGTCCGTGATGCGCACGTCCCGCAGCCACGCCTCGAATTCCGGGGCCGGCGGACGGCCCAGGGTCTCGCGGGCGAAGACCGCGTCGTGGTGGGACAGCGACTGGTAGTTCAGCATCACGTCGTCCGCCCCCGGCACGGTGATGACGAAGTTGACGCCGGCCGCGCAGAGCA